>DASWZP010000139.1:0-3601 GCA_036404395.1 Bryobacteraceae bacterium
GCTCGCTGCTGATCGACCTGCCGGGCCACGGCCTCAGCGACAAACCGAAGATCCCGTACACGATGGAGTTATTCGCCCGCGCCGTGAACGCGGTGATGGCCGATGCCAAGGTGCGCCCGGCAACGCTGGTGGGACACAGCATGGGGACGCCGGTTGCGATCGAGTTTCTTCGCCTGTATCCGCGCCGTGTAGCGGGACTCGTCATCGTGGACGGGTTCGTCCCCCAACCGCCGAACGACGATGCCGAGCGCGCGACCGAGAACCAGCGGAAACAACTGGCGGACAGCTTTCGCGGGCCCAATTACAAGACCTTCGCGAATCGTATGCTCGACTTCATGTTCACCGAGCAAACGCCGCCCGCGTTGCGTGAGCAGATCACGGCGAAGATGCTGCGCGCGCCGCAGTACGTGATGGCCTCGGCGATGGAGGGCATGGTGTCGATGCCGCCGGTTACCGAAAGCTGGCCAGCGCTGCCGGTGGCGGCGATGATGGTGAAGCGGGACAATTCCGCGCCGTACCAGGATTTTCTGAAGGCACACTTCCATCTGGTCGACTATCGGGATTTCGAGGGCGCCGGGCATTTCCTGATGATGGAGCAACCGGCCGCCTTCAACGGACTGCTCGAGCGCTTCCTGGACCGGCCGTAGAACCGGCGGATAGGAACGGGGCTCGATCGTCCACCCCACCTGCCACGCCTTGGACATATAATCTAGGTAGCAGAGTGAACTGGGTTACCTACCCTTGCAGAAGGGATCATCCTCAACAATGTCCACGCTAGAAGTATCGCCGGCGGAGCCCCTGTCCGCCAACGCCGGCCGTTCGGTCGTAAACGATTTCAGCCTCCAGGTCGCCACCGTCAACGGGAGCGGCAGCCAGACCGCCAACTCCGTTCTGATGCGCGCCATCTTTCAGATGGGCATTCCGGTGTCGGGCAAGAACATGTTCCCGTCCAACATCGCCGGGCTGCCCACCTGGTTCACCATCCGCGCCAGCAAGTACGGCTATGTCGGCCGCCGCAAGGAGATCGACTTCCTGGTGGCGATGAACCCGGAGACTGCGCGCGAAGACGTGATGAAGCTCGAGGCCGGCGCCGCGGTGGTCTACGACGAGCCGCTCAAGCTCAGCGAATTGCGCGGCGATCTGCATTTCTACCCGGTGCCGTTCGACAAGCTGGTGGGGCCGGTGTGTCCCGAGGCCAAGCTGCGCAAGCTGGTGCGCAACATGATCTACGACGGCGTGGTGGCGTGGCTGCTCGCGATCGAAATGGAAGAGGTGCACCGCGCGCTGGTGAAGCAGTTCGGCAAGCGCAAAGCCAAGGCCGCCGAGCTGAACTGGGGCGCCGCGCAGGCCGGCTTCGATTACGCATCGAAGACTCTCACCAAGACCGATCCCTGCCGCGTGGAGCGCATGAACGCGACCGCCGGCAAGATCATCGTCGATGGCAACGCCGCTTGCGCGCTGGGCGCCATGTTCGCCGGTGTTACCGTGGTCACCTGGTACCCGATCACGCCGTCCTCTTCGCTGGTGGAAACGCTGATCGGATACATGCGGCGATTCCGCGTGGAGCCGGAAACGGGCAAGGCCACTTACGCCATCGTGCAGGCCGAGGACGAATTGGCTTCGATCGGCATGGCGCTCGGCGCCGGCTGGGCGGGCGCGCGTTCGATGACCGCAACCGCGGGGCCCGGCATCTCCCTGATGAGCGAATTCATCGGCTTGGGATATTACGCCGAAGTGCCGGCGGTGATCTACGATGTGGAGCGCGTCGGCCCTTCCACCGGCCTGCCCACCCGCACCCAGCAGGGCGACCTGCTCACCACCGCCTACCTTTCCCACAGCGACACGAAGCACCCCATGTTCTTCCCTTGCTCGATGGAAGAGTGCTTCACCATGTCGATCGAGGCTTTCGAATTCGCCGAGCGCTTTCAGACGCCGGTGTTCATCCTCACCGATCTCGATCTCGGCATGAACAACTGGATGTCGGATCCGTTCCCCTATCCGGAAAAGCCGATGAACCGCGGCAAAGTGCTCACGGCGGAAGATCTGGATAAGCTGGGCGGTTTCTCGCGCTACCTGGACGTGGATGGCGATGGCGTCGGCTACCGCACGCTGCCCGGCACCAATCACCCCAAGGCGGGCTACTTCACGCGCGGCAGCGGCCACAATGAGCACGCGCAGTACACCGAGCGCGAGGACGACTACATCCACAACATGGACCGCCTGGCCCACAAGTTCGAGGTGATGCGCAGCCATGTTCCGGAGCCCGCGCAGGAAACGCGCGCCGGCTCGCGCATCGGCATGATCGCCATCGGAAGCTCGGATTACGCGGCGCGCGAAAGTTGCGACCAGTTGCAGGCCGAATACGGCGTCGCGGCGAGCTACCTGCGCCTGCGCGCTTTCCCGTTCACGACGCATCTCAATGACTTCATCCGCCGCCACGAACGCGTCTACGTGATCGATCAGAACCGCGATGCGCAGCTCCAGATGCTGATGCGGCTGGAGCTGGAGCCCGAGCTGATCGCCCGGCTGCGCAGCGTCCGCTACTACAGCGGGCTGCCCATCGACGCCCGCAGCATCACCGATACGATCGTCAAACAGGAGGCAATATGAGCACCGCCGCCGCGCCGCCGCCCAAGAAAACCAATCGCATCGGGCTGGAGGTGCTCAGCTATAAGGGCAGCAAGACCACCCTGTGCGCCGGCTGCGGCCACAATGCGATCTCCGAGCGCGTGGTGGAGTGCTTCTACGAGCTCGGCGTCCAGCCGTGGCAAGTGGCCAAGTTTTCCGGCATTGGCTGCTCGTCGAAATCGCCCGCGTATTTCCTCGGCCTGTCGCACTCCTTCAACGGGGTGCATGGCCGCATGCCTGCTCTCGCCACCGGCGCTATCCTGGCTAACAGCAATCTGCTCGGCCTGGGCGTCAGCGGCGACGGCGATACCGCCTCCATCGGCCTCGGCCAGTTCATGCACCTGGTGCGCCGCAACCTCCCGATGATTTACATCATCGAGGACAACGGCGTGTACGGCCTCACCAAGGGACAGTTCTCCGCCACCGCCAACCTGGGCTCCACGCTCAAGACCGGCCAGCCCAACGACCTGCCTCCGTTCGATTGCTGCGCGCTGGCCCTGAAGTGGGGCGCCACTTTCGTGGCGCGCTCCTTCAGCGGCGACAAGAAGCAGTTGCAGGCCATCCTGAAGACCGCCATTTCGCATCGCGGCCTCTCGGTGATCGACGTGGTTTCTCCCTGCGTGACCTTCAACGATCACGTGGGATCCACCAAGAGCTACGCGTACATGAAAGAGCACGACCTGGTGCTGAACGAACTGGATTACGTGCCCGCGTACGCGGATATCGCGGTGGAGATTCCCGAGGGTGAAACGATGGACGTGCAGCTGCACGACGGCTCGCACCTGCGCATTCGCAAGCTGGGCCGCGATTTCGATCCGACCAACCGCCTCGCCGCGCTGGCCGCCATCGAGGACGCCGAGGCCAAGGGCGAAGTGCTCACCGGCGTGCTCTACGTCAACACCGGCAAGCCCACCTTCCTCGATCTGCTGAACCTTCCGTCCGAGCCGATCGCCACCCTGCCCGAATCGCGTGT
>DASWZP010000140.1:0-3905 GCA_036404395.1 Bryobacteraceae bacterium
TCCAGTTCGTAGAGCTTCGCGATCACCGATGTGAGCCACGGCTGCCCCCGGAACTGGCCCGCGCGAATCGGCTTGTAGACGTGCAACACGTCGGTGGCGGGCACCCGCTCGACTGAGAGAGCGTCCATCGGGAAGAACATCGTTTCGCCCGGATGCGCCTTCCAGAAGTGGTACGCCGCGCGCCGCCCATCGGTCTGAAACTCGATGCCGCACCGCACTGAGTTGTTCGGCGGCATTCGTTCGATGGCCGTTCGCCACAACGGCAACTGCTCGGCCTCGATGAGCTGCAGTTGCAGCGGAACTGTCAGCCCTTCTTTCACGGAGCGCGGCCGGAACCGGACGAAGCACTCGCCGGCCTCCATGACTTCGCGTGCGATCACCATCTGCTGCCCGTAGAAATCCGTCTGGCCCGATGCGGGATTCCGCGGGTCGTACTCGACGTCGCACTCACGAGTCCATCGATTCCACTTCCTGGTGATCAGGTCGCGAATCCTATCGTCCGGATGGTGCGGCACCAAGCGAATCCCACGCCCGATAGCATTGGCCACGTAGGAATCCACGGCCGCCGCCGCCCACGCGCTGTTTCGAACCGCGTCCCGGTTGCGCGCCTGCAATTCCAGGCCGTGCGAAAACAGGAGCGTGTTGAGGCCGAGGGACGGCGGATTCCATCCCATTCCCCGACGCCCGCGACCGGCGGCATCGAACGGAAATGTCCCCATGGCGCGGGTACGTGGGACCCGTGGGATCGGCATCGGCTCGTGTCCGGCTTGGCGCGCGAGCGTCATCAACGTTTCAATTGGCACGGCGATTTAGTGGCCCCACCCGTTTGTCGTGTAGATGCGCACCTGGCGCACTTGCTGCGGCCCGGACTGCTGGGCGACGTCATTCAGGATCAGATTCCGGAGCTTGAGGTAATCGTCGACGGAATCGAACTCGAACTCGCGATCCTGAAACCGGACTCGCCTCGCGCCCTGCTTCCGCGCGGCGTCGAGGGCATCGAGATCGGACTGCGTGAATGCCATTAGAGATCCATCCTGAAACGCACGCGGTTGCGCGCGGTCTGCCCGCCATCCGTGCGCTGCTGTTGCGGCGGTTGTTTCACGTCCTGCACTGGAGGCGCGCCCACCCGGCGTTCGAGGTCCGTCCAGTGCTTCTCCTGGAAACGGTCGATGCCGACCCGTCCAGCCGCCGCGCGCGCATACACGCGACAGTCGAGCGCCTCATTGCGCTCGCGCATCTTCTGCCACTCGTGCCGGCGATAGCCTTTGACGATCTTCGTCACCAACTGTTCGGCGGTGATCTGCTTGAAGTACTCTTCGCTGTAGCGCGGGAAGTGGCAATATCCCGACGGGAAAGGAATCCCCTTCGCCACATCCTCATCGGTGGGCCGATCCTGTCGCAGCCACCGGTACAATTCTTCCTTGGCCATGCCGGAATTGACCGGCCACACCCGGACGCCGCGCTTCAGCTTCGCGCCCATCGGCCCGACTTCTACCGGAGACGCCGAACCAATGAGCGATGGAGTCCGCGAATCGCCTTTGATCACCAGCACGCGCCCGCCCTGCCGCCGCGCCCACTGGTACACCTCGATAGTGGCGAAGCCGGAATCCACTGCGAGTTGCATGATGGGCAACTCCAGACCAGATTCAGTTGTGAAGGATTCGTTCAGCAAGCCGGTGAGTTTCTCCCACACTGCCGCGCGAGAGGTGTCGCCTTCGAACACCCGATAATCGACGGACCACGATTCCTTTCCACGGCCCCAGGCGGCAATCTCGACCTCGATGCGGTCCTTCTGGACGTCCGCGCCCGCCGTGAGGAACAGACCGCCGCGTGGGACCAGTCCGACTTTATAGTCCTCACGCCGGTCGTAGAGCTTCTGCCACTCCGGCGCTTCTCCCAACAGCGTCCACGTCTCGCCCAGCACGGTGTTGACGAAGACCTGAAGCAGCGCCGGGTTTTTCTGCGCCTGCTCGAACTGCTTGGCGGCGTCGCCCCATGAGAACCAACCGACCGGACTGTACAGGCTGGAAATATGGAATCCCGCCGTCCTACCATCGCCTTTCGCGCCGGCCCGCCACTCGCCGCGCGCCAGCATGGAGTGCTTCAGGTGGTTCCGAATCTCCTGGCCGCAGTGCTCGCAGACGTAAACCGCACTCTGCGGATCGCCCTTTGGCCACCGCAGTTGCGCGAACTTCAGGATCTGGAACTCGCGGCACGTCGGACACGGCACCCAGTACTTCCGCTGGTCGCTCTCCTCATACGCCGACTCGATCCGGCTCATGCCGGTGATCTTCGGTGTCGATACCAGAAACACTTTGCGGCGCGCGAACGTCCGCGTGCGCGCCATCGCCAGCGTGATCGGGTCGCCCTCGCCCTCCACATCGCCGGGATAGGCGTCCACTTCGTCGAGGAACAGGTACCGCGCGGCCATCGACCGCAGGCCGACCGCACTGTTCGCGCCGGTCATCACCAGCACGCCACCCGGAAAATCCTTCGACAGAACTGTGTTGCCGGAATCGCGCGACCTCGGATCGCGGACGAGTTTCCGCAGGACCTCCGACTCTTCGATCAGCGGATCGATGCGCTGCTTCGAGTTACGCTTGGCCATCTCGACGGTCGGTTGCACCGACATCATCGGGCCGGGGGCCTGGTGGATGATGTATCCCATCCAGTTGTTGCCGCACTCCGTGCCGCCAATCTGCGCGCCCTTCATGAAGACCGTTCGCTCGATGGGCGACATGGGCGAAAGGCAGTCCATGATCTCGCGCAAGTAGGGTGTCCGCTCCGTGCGCCAGCGCCCGTGCTCTGCGGACGCTCGTTGCGAGAGCCAGCGATAGCGGTCGGCCCACTGCGAAATCGTGAGCAGCGGGTCCGGCCGCGCGCCAGCCGCCGCGGCTGCACCGTAGATCTCTTCAGCCGTTAGATTCGTCGGCAAAATCATTCAGGGCCTTCCGGATCTCATTCGTGAGGAGCGCGTGCACGGTGGTTTCTACGGTCTCGGCGGCAAGCATCGCCGCCAGACGGTCGGGGAGGTTGATCATCGCGTCGCGGAACTGCCGGAACTTATTGAAGGCGGCGACCTGGACCTCTTCGCCCGAGACAAGTTTCGCGATCCGTTCCTCGTAATCGATCTTGGCGAGGCGCGCCTGGTAGTGTTCGCGCACCGCCCGCGCCTTCGTATACTGCGACGCGCCAAAGACCTCCGCATCGTCTTCCGGTTGCTGGCCGCGCCGGTCCACGGGTGGTACTTGGGTTTGGGTGTTGCGCGCCCACTCGGCGTCGGCAATCTCGGAATCGATCTGGCCGTTGGGCAAGGTGTGGATGCGACCAGACGCGATTGCCTTCTGGACGGTGCTCGCCGAGACTCCGCGCTGTCGGGAGTACGCCCGCTGGCTCATTACTGGCATGTTTTTATTCCCGAAATAAGCCCTTGCCTTCCGGGGCCACCGGAGTGATGAATCGTCATGCGCGGATCAACCGCCAAAAGGATAAACACCATGAAGAACGCAGAAGCTACCAACACCACCGAAACCGCCGCCGTTGCGGAACAGGGCGCGCAGGTCGCGCCGGAGAAGGCCGCCTCGAAGAAGGCTGCCAGCCAGAAGAAGGGCGCGCCCAAGGCCAACAAGGGCGCGAAGAAAGCCGCCAAGCAAGCCAAGGCCGCGCCGAAGAAGCAGGCCAAGGAGAAGGTCGCCAGCAAGAAGGCCGCCAAAGTGAAAGAAGCCAAAGTGCCGCGCGAGTTCTCGAAAAAGAACATCATCCTGGACCTCCTGCGCCGCCCCAAGGGCGCGACGATGGCCGAGATCGCCAAGGCCACCGACTGGCAGAACCACAGCATCCGGGGCTTCATCAGCGGAAACCTCACCAAGAAAATGGGCCTCACGGTCGAGTCCACCAAGAACGAA
>DASWZP010000141.1:0-10598 GCA_036404395.1 Bryobacteraceae bacterium
TCATATAGTTATTGGTGGCTCGTCAAGTGCTTTTCGGCTGGGCATGAAATATGTTTGTCTCAGCTTGCTGCTCGTGGGAGGGCTGCTCGGGAGAACGCAGGATTCGGAAACCAACGTGAACAGCCGGTACACAGTGGAAACCGTGGTGGTCTCGGGGGATGGGTGGAGCACCAGTCCCGCGGTGGATCGCGATCACAAAATCAGTTCCGGGCTGCGCAAGGAAATTGCCGCTCTGGTTGGGGAGAAGCTCAATCCGGAGCGGCTCGACGATCTGGCCAAGCGTCTGCGCAAGGAACTCCGCGCGCGCACGGTGGAGCACCATGTGTTGCGCGGCAAGAGCCCGGAGTACGTGCAGGTGGTTTTCCAGGTGGAGGTGCCGCCGACGCGGTTCGACGTCGCCGTGCCCAAGTTCCTCTACCAGGGCGAACAGGGCTGGAGCGGCGCCGTGGAGGGAACCGCCACGGTGAACAACAACGGGTTCACGGCGGGACTGGTGAGCGATGGAGATGAGCTGGTGGAGCGCTACACCGGCGTGGTGGCCCGTTACGAGAGCCAGCCGGTATTGGACCAGCGGGCGCGGCTCCGCTTCGAATTCGCCACCTACCACGAGTTGTGGAACCCTTCTACCGTCACAGCCGCCGACGCATCCCAACTCTATCGCACGCGGGACGAGTTTCAGCCGGTGCTGTCTGTGCGGGTGGCGCGGCCGCTCGAAGTGAGTTTCGGCGCCAGCTTCGAAAGTCTCGGGGCACAGGCGCCAGGCGCGCGGCCACTGGCGGCCGATGCCTTTGTCGCCGGCGCGCGCTACCACCAGGAGATAGAGGGCTCCTTGGATCAAGCGGTGGAGGCCAATTACGATTTGCGCGCCGGCAGCCACGCCCTGGCGAGCGACTACGCGTACAGCCGCCACCGCTGGGGATTCCGCTACCGGCTCACCCACGGCAAGCACGAATTAGTGGATGATAGTTGGGGCGGCTTGATTCTGGGTACCGCGCCGCTGTTCGAGCGTTTCGTGCTCGGCAACAGCACCAGCCTGCGCGGATGGAATAAATTCGATCTGGACCCGCTGGGCGGAAACCGCGTGGTCCACAACAGCGTCGAGTATCATTACGGAGTCTTCCAGGTCTTCTGCGACTCGGGGGCAATCTGGGACAGCGGCCAGGCCGCGGTTGCCAGGGCCTCGGTGGGAGCCGGCCTGCGTCAGGGCGCGTTCTCGGTGGCCCTGGCGTTCCCGCTGCGGGACGGGAGGATGGATCCGGTATTTATGGTGGGCATGAACTATTGACGTGGGCATGAACCATTGATGGCGCATTTGTGCGCAGTGAGGATGGGCCGAAGAAGCTGGCTTTTGGCCGGCTTTGCCCTTCCTTTGCTTGTCGCGCGCGCCAGCAGCCTGGACGTGGCGTTCGACGGCGACACGCTTCGTCCCGTCCTCGCCGACGTGCACTTCATCGGCGGGCGCGCTCTCGAAAGGCTCAAGGACGCGCGCACGGTGGTGTTCCTGTCGCAGATCACCCTGCTGCGGGAGGATCGCGTTACGCCCTTCCGCCACGCGCCACAGCGGTTTTACGTGAGCTACGACATTTGGGAGGGGCGATTCAAAGTCACCATTCCGGGGGCCACGCCGGAATCGCGGCTGGGACTCACGGCGGAGCAGGCCGAAGCCTGGTGCGTGGACAACATGACGGTCAGCGCGCTGGGTGTGGCGCCGGATCGGGATTTTTGGATGCGCTTCGATCTGCGCACGGCCGATCCGAAGGACATGGCCAGCATCGTGAGCGAATCCGGCATCAGCATCAGCGGGCTGATCGAATTCTTCAGCCGCAAGCCGGACGGTGAACCGCACTGGGTGATGGAGAGGCGGTTGCGGCTGGCGGACCTGCGCCGTACGCCGAGCCGGCGCAACTGGTGAACCGGCTTCGCAATAAGCTGATCCTGATTTTTCTCGCCGCCACCTTGCTCCCCCTGCTGGCCACTTTGTGGATCACCTCGGCCGGCTCCAAGTACCTGCTCGATTTTTCCACCACCCGGGAACTGGATGCCCTCAGTCAATCGCTCGAGCAAACCGGCCACAAGTTTTACCAGCGTGCGATGGACGATGCGCAACAGCGTGCCGCGCGCGGCGAGGCGCCATCGGCGGAATATCGCGCCGCCCAACGGGCGCAGTGGCCGGAAGCGGTGAAGAATTTCGCGGCCGGCAACGAGAGCGAGCGCTGGGTGCGCACTGGCGCGCAAGGCGACCGGCTCGATTACCTGGTCCGCCACGGCAATGACATCCGCGTGTATTCGGAGGATCTGGGCGTTCCCATGGACCGGCTCAGCCGGCAGATCGGCGACGCGCGGCGCCTGGTGGAAGACGCGCGGGAGCGCGACCTGCGGCGCGGGTTCCGCGTCACGTATATCCTGCTGGCCGCTTCGTTCTGGCTGGTGTCGCTGGCGCTGCTGGTGTTTCTGGCGCACCACGTGAGCCGGCCGATCCAACAATTGACCGAGGGCCTTTCGCAGCTTGCTGCCGGCGATCTGGACGCGCGCGTGCCCACCGACCGCGACGACGAGGTCGGGCGCGCCATTCAGGCGTTCAACCACATGGCTGCGCGCCTCAAACAATCGACCGAACGTCTGGTTTACCTGGGGCAGATGGCGAGCTGGCAAACCCTGGCGCGCAAGATGGCGCACGAGGTGAAGAATTCGCTCACGCCCATCCGGCTGACGGTGGAAGAAATGCTGGCGCGCTACCAGGAGGCCGACCGCGGCTTCATGGCGCAGGCCACCGACATCGTGGTGGATGAGATCGAAACGCTGGAGCGGCGCGTGCGCGCGTTTTCCGAATTCGCCGCCGAGCCGCCCGTGCTGCCGTGCGAGGTGGACGTGAACTCGCTGGTGGAAGAACGCGTGGCGCTGCTCAAAACCGCGCATCCGGAAGTGGCCTACGATTGCCGGCTGGCGGCGGACATCCCGCTCGTGAAGGCGGACCAGGATCTGCTGAAAGGCATCCTCACCAACCTGCTCGAGAACGCCGCGGAAGCCGCCGGCGAAGGCGGCCACATCCTCGGCGTGACGGCGGCGGAGGATGGACGGGTGGCGATTGAGGTGCACGATTCGGGGCCGGGCCTGAGCGAACAGGCGCGCGCTTCGCTGTTCCAGCCGACCATTTCGTTCAAGAAGCACGGCATGGGGCTGGGGCTGTCGATCGCGCGCAAAGGCGCGCTGCTTTCCGGCGGTGACATTGTCGCGGTGAAAGGAGAACTCGGCGGCGCGGGCTTCCGCGTGCTGCTGCCAATCGATTCGAATGGCGTCCAAACGCTTGCTGATCGTGGATGACGAAGAGAATATAGGCCGCTCGCTGCGCATGATTCTGGAGCGCGAGGGCTATGCCGTGAACGTATGCAAATCGGCGGCGGAGTTCCGCCGGCATCCGGACGCGGAGCGGGCCGATGCTTACCTTTTCGATATCAAGCTGCCCGATGGCAATGGCATCGAGCTGCTGAAGGCGGTGCGGCAGAACGCCGCCGCCGCGCCGGCCATCATGATTTCCGGGCACGGCACCATCGCCGACGCGGTGGAAGCCACGCGCGCCGGCGCGTTCGATTTCCTGGAGAAGCCGCTCAGCCGCGACCGCGTGCTGGTCGCGGTGAAGAACGCGCTGGAGCACTCCAGCCTGCGGCGCGAAAACGAGCGCCTGCGCGAGCTGGTGGGCGGCAGCCCCAAGATGATCGGCTCCAGCCCGTCCTGGCAGCGCGCCGTGGAGCAGGCCACGCTCGCCGCGCGGTCCGACGCGCGCGTCTTGTTGATCGGCGAATCGGGCACCGGCAAGGAACTGCTGGCGGCGCACATCCACGCCTTGAGCCCGTTCGCCAATGGCCCGTTCGTCAAGGTGAATTGCGCGGCGATACCCACCGAGCTGCTCGAGACCGAGCTGTTCGGGCACGAGAAAGGCTCCTTCACCGGCGCCACCGGGGCGCGCCGCGGCAAGTTCGAGCTGGCCGACGGCGGCAGCATATTCCTCGACGAAGTGGGCGATTTGCATGGCGCATCGCAGGCCAAGCTGCTGCGCGTTTTGCAGGAAGGCGAGTTCCACCGCGTGGGCGGCGAGCAGATCATCCGCGTCAGCGTGCGCGTAATTTCCGCCACCAATCGCGACCTGGCCGGCCTGGTGGCGCAGGAGAAGTTTCGCGACGACCTGTTCTACCGCCTCAACGGCGTGCCCATTCGCGTGCCTTCGCTGCGCGAGCGCCCGCACGACATACGCTTGCTCGCCGAGTATTTCCTCGAAGAATTCTGCGCGCGCAACAATTTCCGCCCGAAGAAGATGGACGAGACGGTCTTTCCGGTGCTCGAAGCCTACGCCTGGCCGGGCAACGCGCGCGAGCTGCGCAACGTGGTGGAGCGCATGGCGATTCTCACCGCGGGCGAAAGGCTGTCGCGGGATTCCATCCCGGTCGAAGTCCGCGTGCTGCGCGAGACCTCCGCCAAATCCACCATTCAAGAAGCCAGAGAATCCGCCGAGCGCGAGCACATCATGCGCGCGCTCGAAGAGACCAACTGGAACGTCTCCGGCGCCGCCCGCGCCCTAGGCATGGAGCGGACGAACCTGCACAAGCGCATCAGGGCGCTGGGATTGAGCAGGGGAAGATAGGCGGGGGCTTTGCCGCGTGGGTGGCTCGATGCGCGGGCGGCCGGAACCGATCAACTCCGGCGCGACGCGTCCTTTGGGGGAACTTGAGAGTGCCTTCAGCCTTCGGGCAAACAGGGACAGCCAACTTGCGTAGCTTTCTCGAAGGCAAGCATGAACGGCAAACACAGGAACCCGGCCCAATCCGCGCCCATTTGACAGCTATACGGTAATTCCGTATACTTGACTCGTGAGGGTTCGGGTATTCGCCACCAGCCGATACGAGAAGGAAGTTCGGCGGCTACTCGCCGAACCCGAGCAAGCTGCAATGCAACTCGCAATCGCTGCCGATCCTGCGGCATATCCCGTCATTCCTGGTACCGGTGGCGTCCGGAAGGCCCGCTGGACCCGGCAGGGTAAAGGCAAGAGCGGTGGCGTGCGGGTAATCTACTACTACTGGCGGGGAGCCGACGAGATCGCGATGCAGGTATCAGACCCCGAGGTGTACCTGCTTTCGATCTACGCCAAGAACGATCAATCGGACATGACCGCGGCGGATAGGAAGGCAGCGAAGAAGTTCGTGGAGGGATTGAAAGATGCCAAAAAGCAAGCGGGTAAGTAAGCGCGCGCCCGAAAGGCTCAGCCGCGTAGGCAGAGACGTCGTCCGTGGATTGAAGGAATCCGCGGCGCATGTCCGAGGTGAAACCTCTCTGCGCGCTTATGAATACGATGTTCCGGCCCCGGTGGATGTGAAGGCCATTCGCGCGAAATCCGGGCTGTCGCAATCTCAGTTCGCTCGCCGCTACGGATTCAGTACCCGCACATTGCAGGATTGGGAACTTGGCCGAGCCCAACCACCGAGCGCTGTCCGCGCCTACCTCACTGTCATCGATCGCTTTCCGAAGACTGTCGAAAAGGCTCTCTTGGGCGCTGCGTGAATCTCCGGACTCCGCATCACCGCTGCGCCAGCGCAACCGTAGCGGCGTGCGTGCCGCTGGGCGGCGTCGCCAGCGTCAGGGCAATCGTCGCCAGGCTGGTGCTTGCGGCCGAGATCCACTGGTCCACGCCGTGCGGGAATCCGTTATCGAAATATGGTTGGAATCCCGCGGCGCGCGAGCGCACGTGCCACGACCCATCTTCCAGTTGGGTGTTCAGCAGGTATTGTACGCCCCGCTGGTAAGCCGGGTCGGAAACCGGCAGACCGGAACTTTGCAGCGCGATCATCGCCAGGCCGGTGGTGTACGCGCCGCTTTCCATCGAGGCAATGTCGCCCCACCCGCCGTCGGAGCGCTGCGCCGCCAGCAGTTCGCGCCGGGCCGCCAGGATGGCATCGTTGCTCTTGCCGCCCCAGACCAGCCCCTGTAGCCGCCAGGCCAGGTCGTAATTGGTCCTCGGCCGGAACTCGCCGATCCACGCAGCCGCGAGCTGTATCGATTTTGCGTATGCTGCCTTGTCCACGCGCGGTGTGTACAGTTGGAGACCGCGCATGGAAAGCACGGTTTGGCCGAGCGTATCCGCGCACAGCGGTGGCCTCGCTTCGGGACCGAAAGCCCAGTGGCCATCCGCCATCTGGTGCGCCTGGATGAACATCGCAACGGCATCTGTGCTGAGGTCGGGCTTGTAGCCCTCCGCGTCCAGCCCCAGCAGAACGTAGGCGAGAATCGTCGGGTTGGCGTTGAGCCCTGGGACGAAGAAGCCCTGATGCAGAAGGTTGCGGCTCCCCGCCAGCGCCCCCGCGTTGACCTTCACCTGCCGGGCCGATGTCTGCTCGTCCACCGCGAAGCCTCTCTTCCGCGCCAACGCCACAGCCATGGCTGCCAGGCTCTGGTTGTGGCAGGAGAAGCACCCCGCTTTCGGCACGAAGCTCGCGTCAGTGCGCTGCAAGAGCGGCAGGCTGCTCAGAACCGCGGCCTGGATCGTGTTGCCGCGCCGCATGGATGCCGGCTGCACCGGCGCTGCCGGTGCCGCGCTGGTGGCCCCGGATTTCAATAGCAAATCGACCACCGGCGTGTTGCCGTGGAGCTTGGCCAGGTCCAGCGCCGTCAGCCCCGTATCGCCCGACCGCGGATGCTGGCTCTTGGCATTGACATCGGCTTTCTTCTCGATCAGCATCTTGATCTGCTCCACCGGAAGCAGGTCGGATACCGCGGCGTACATCAGCGCCGTGCGGCCCGTCGGATCCGGGGCGTTCACGTCGGCGCCGTGCTGGAGCATCAGCCGGACCAGATTGGGATTATCCAAAACCACCACCTGCCCGAGCGCGATGGTGTACTGCATCGCATCCAGATTGCGCGCCACCAGCAGATCGATGCACCTCATGCAATCCGCCCCCACCGCGTTCGCCAGCGCAAATCCGGCGATATCCTTAAACTCGGCGCCGTGATCGAGCAGCGCCTGCATGCTATCCGCATCGCCGGCGAGCGATGCTTCGAGCAGCGGCGACGACTCCGCGCCGGGATTCGACGTCGGATTGGGATTCGCGCCGTGGTCGAGCAGCAGTTTCACGATCGGCGCGCCGCCGGGCCGTCCCGCCGCCACCATCAGCGGCGTCCGCGCATCGTCCGACTTCGCATTCACGTCCGCGCCATGAGCCACCAGAACTCGCGTCTTCTCCAGATCGAGCGCGGCCCACATCAGCGCGGTAGCCCCTGCGTCATTGCGCTGGTTCGGATCGGCGCCCTGCCCGATCAGCCGCTCCAGCGTCGCAGCGTCGGTATAGAGCACCGCGTACAGGAACGGCGTCGAGCCCTCCGGCCCGCGCGCGTTCAGAAGTTTAGGATCCTCCACCACCATCTTGTCGAACGCCGGCCGGTCGGCCGCGCGCAACGTCTCCACCATTGCCACCGCCTTCGGATTCAACGGCGGTAAATCGACCTCGTTCGCCAGAGAGTCCGGCCATTCGGCGCCCTGTTCGATCCAGGCTTTGATGATCTGAATCTGCTCCGGGTGGAGTGGGCCCGTAGGCGGCATCTGCAATCCAAAATCGGAACCAACCAAACGGTGATACAGAAAGCTGTTCTCGAGGCTGCCCGGCATCACCCGCCGCGAGCCTGGCTTCATCACGGAGCTTCTGCGGTCGACACGCAGCCCGTTGTTCTGTATCGTCGGTCCGTGGCAGCCGACACAATTCTGGCGGAAAATCGGCTGCACATCGCGCGCGAAATCTACTTTGGCGGGTGCCTGAGAAAACACCTGCGGAACCAGGCAAAGGCCCGCAACGGCTGAAGCGGCAAACGATCGGAACATACCCAGGAAGTCCTCTCTCTGGTCTAAATCTTGGTTGAGTATACACCGAAACGTCCGTTGTTGTGAATGGATTAACGCGTTGCGGACAATAATGTCCGCGGGCATGCCTAGGCGTCCTGGTATCGCTGGGATAAATGCGCGCTTATCCCGCGGCTCGCGCCGCAATCACGCGTGGAATTCCGGCCAGGTCCGGCGTGACTTCGATCTCCCCCCAGCCTGCGAGCAGCTCGCGCACTCTCGGCTCGCAGCCGAAACCCAGCTCCATGACGAGCCAGCCGCCGGGGCGCAGCACGCGCGGCGCGTCCGCCACGATGCGTTCATAAACTTCAAAGCCGGTGGGACCGGCGAAAAGCGCGGCGTGCGGCTCATAATCGCGGACCTCACGCTGCAAGCCGTCGCGCTGGTCGAGCGGAACGTAAGGCGGGTTCGCCACGATCAGGCTCATGCTGCCTGCCGCGATGGCCTCAGCCACGTCGCCCACCACGATGTGCACGCGCGCCCCCAGCGCCATCGCATTCCGCGCGCCGACAGAGGCCGCCGCCGGCGAGATTTCCGTGGCCCAGGTTTCCGCGCCGGTCTCGATCGCGAGCGTCACGGCCAATGCTCCCGAACCCGTCCCGATATCGAGAATGCGAATCGGAGCCGGGCCCTGAGGGCACCCCGTTAGGAAGCGGTCACGCAAAAGACGCGGATCTTGCGGCCCCGGATCGCACCCAGGTGGGGCAGGCGCTTCCGCCTGCCAACCCGCATGCCGCAGCGCCACTTCGACCACGTGCTCGGTTTCGGGGCGGGGAATCAGCACTTCTGGGCTCACGCGAAACTCCCGCCCGTAGAACTCCTGGCGTTTGGTGATGTATTGCGTGGGCATGCCCTGCAAGCGCTGGTGCAGGTAACGCCCGTAGTGCAGCCACTCCAGCTCCGCCAGCTCCTGTTCGCCGTGGGCGAATAGGTACGCGCGGTCGCGGCCAACCGCGTGCGCCAGCAGCACCTCGGCCGTCAGCCGCGGCACGGCGATGCCGCCGTCCTCCAGCAGTTGTGTGCCCTGCAAGAGTGCCGTGTGGAGGGTCATCGAGTCTCTCGACCGCCCGCGCCTTCAGTCCGCCGCGGCGCTGCCGGGACCGCTGTCGTAATACGTGGTCAGCGCGTCGATGATTTCGTCCAGCTTGCCTTCCATCACGAAGTTGAGCTGGTGCAGCGTGAGGCCGATGCGGTGATCGGTGACTCGGTTCTGCGGGAAGTTGTAAGTGCGAATCTTCTCGCTGCGGTCGCCCGTGCCCACCATGCTGCGCCGCTCGGCGCCCAGCGCCGCCTGCTGCTTTTCGAGCTCCAACTCATAGAGCCGCGAACGCAGCACGCGCTCCGCCTTGGCCCGGTTCTTGATCTGCGATTTTTCGTCCTGGCACGAAACCACCAGCCCCGTGGGCAGGTGCGTGATGCGGACCGCCGAGTAAGTGGTATTCACCGACTGGCCGCCCGGGCCGGAGCTGCAAAACGTGTCGATGCGTATATCCTTGGGATCGAGTTTGACCTCGACCTCGTCGGCTTCCGGCAGCACGGCGACCGTGATGGCCGAGGTGTGGACGCGCCCCTGCTGCTCGGTCACCGGAACCCGCTGCACGCGGTGAACGCCGCTTTCGTACTTGAGCCGGCTGTAGACCTTGTTGCCGCTCACCAGGGCGATGACTTCCTTCAAGCCGCCCACTGAGGATTCGCTGGCCGAAGTCACTTCGATCTTCCAGGCGCGCGTTTCCGCGTAGCGCGAGTACATGCGAAAGATCTCGGCGGCGAACAGGGTCGCTTCATCCCCGCCCGTTCCGGCGCGAATTTCGAGCACTACGTTCTTCTCGTCATTCGGGTCCTTGGGCAACAGCAACACGCGGATCTGCTCCTCGATGCGTTTGAGTTCGGGCTCCAGCCGCGCCGCTTCCTCTTCCGCCATGGCGCGCAGCTCCGCGTCGCTTTCCGCCAGCATGTCGCGCGCCTGCTTGAGGCTGTCTTCCGCCTTCTTCCATTCGCGGAACAAGGCCACCACTTCGGCTATGTCGCTGTGCTCTTTGGCGACCTTGCGGTATTGGTCGGAATCGGCGATCACCGCCGGATCGGCCATCTGCGCCGTTAGTTCGTCAAAGCGCTTTTCGAGCTGTTCGAGTTTCGGAATAAATTGCATGGCTTATTAAGGACTCGTTCCACAACAATCTTACTAACTGTTCCTAACACGGTGCATATTTGGTCGCGACTCCAATCGGAGCCGCGACCGTTAGGGAGCGGTTGCGGCTGGTTGGAAAGGATATCTCAGGAATTGGACCGGATGTCTCATGGCCCGCTAGCCGATGACCAGTTCGCCGCCCTGCGATTTCTCGAGCGCCATGGCGCCTTCGAGCGCGTGGATGGCCACCGCGGCCTGGTCGTCGGCGGGTTGCTTGGTGGTGATGCGCTGCAACCACAGGCCCGGCGCCGCCACCACCGCCAGCAGCGAATCGCGCCGCTTGGCTGCGAAGCGGATCAACTCGTAGCTCAGGCCGATAATCAGCGGCAGCAGGGCCAGGCGGGAGATGAACTTGGCCGCGAAGCCGTCGAACGGAATCAGCGCATAAATCGGCACCGCGACAAACATCAGCATCATCAGAAAACTGGTGCCGCAGCGCGGATGGAAGGTGGTGAATTGCTGCGCGCGCTCCACCGTTACCGGCTCGCCGGATTCGAAATTGAAAACCACCTTGTGCTCCGCGCCGTGGTACTG
>DASWZP010000142.1:0-10674 GCA_036404395.1 Bryobacteraceae bacterium
CTCTCGTATTCGCCCAGGTAATCGCCAGATTGTCCTGTGCGTTGGCCGTGCCCTCCAACGAGGCGACCGGGCCCGGCAGGGTGGCCAGCCGCCGATAGGGAACGCCGACGGCCGTCACGTTTCCGGCGCTATCGGTCGCCACGGCCTTATCCCGCAGGCTGGGGGACAGGGCCACGCAGAGATAGCTCTGGTTGTTCCACCGTAGTGAAAAGGCGTGCATGTAAGCCGGCAGACGGACTTCGCGCCCGGTGGCCGGATCGTTATACGTAATGTCGTGAATGCGCACCGCCGCAGCCGCTTCCAGGTGGGGCATGGCGATCCGGAAGACCGCCGATGCGCCGGAAACGCCCGCGATCTGATAGTAGCCGGCCGTGCCGGGTACGGTGGAGCCGCTCGAACCAGGCCACAGGTCATCGCCACTCACGGTGACCCTGCTTTCTTCGCCCGGCCCCAGCACCATTTTCGCCCCAGCCGGCTCGACCAGCCGCAGCGGACAGACCGGCCGCGGGAAGAGCGGGACCATCGAACCCATTGGCGACAAGCGGGATAGCTCGAAACAGCCGAAGGCGGAGAACGGCGACGCAACCTCCAGCGCAGCCGAGCCCGCGTTGCGCGCGGTCAGGGTCAGCACGGCTTCCTCGCCGGGGAAATAAACACTGCGATCCACACCGATGGTGCTTACGAGCCGGACATTGTTGCCCGCTGGAGCGATGGTAGTTTGCGCGATGAGTGTGCAGCTCAAGATGGCGGCTGGAATTGCCGCTTTGAAGAGGATGCCGAACGTTGACATAAAAACGAGCCTCCTTGGCTCATCGGGCTGGGTTTGCCCCAGCCCGACCACAACCCCGAGTACAAGTACCCAACCTGTCAAAAAGTACCAAAACAGATACTGTAGCTACTAGTACCACGCAGTCATTAACGCTGCCAAGACTGACTTTGGTTAGGCGAGGTCTATCCCGAAGGGGGGAAGCGAGGTGCGGCGACGCGTTATGATGGACGCCATGCGGGCAGGCGCCATCGGCGGGCCACAAAACACGGCGCAAAACGCAAACCAGGGCATCGAGGCCGTGCGCGATCTTGCCGGACAATATCGCGAGGTTCTCTGCCGCGCGCGGCTGGGCATTCGGAATCCCGGTTTCGAGTGGTATCCGTACGACACGCTATCCTCGATCGCTCACTGCAACCAGCTTCTGCACGGCGCCAACCGGGCCATGTTGGGGCCGCAGGGAGCCGGGCGCAAGGTGCTCGACCTGGGCTGCGCGGATGGCGAACTGGGGTTCTTTCTGGAATCCCTCGGCTACCAGGTAACCTCAGTCGATCATGGGGTTTACAATCACAACGGGATGCGCGGAGCGCGCGCGCTCAAGGCCGCGCTTGGGTCGTCGGTAGAGCTGGTGGAACTCGATCTGGACCGGCCGTTCCAGTTGCCTGGCGGCCCGTACGATTTCGCCTTCTTTCTGGGCACCCTCTATCACCTGCGCAACCCGTTCCACGTTCTCGAGGAGCTGGCCCAGCGCGCCACCTACTGCTTTCTGAGCACCCGCATCGCGCGCCGCTTTCCCGGGGGCGCGCCGATGCCGAAGGACGTGGCGCTGGCGTACTTGCTGGATGAGACCGAGCTCAACAACGACGAGAGCAACTACTTCGTTTTTTCCGAGCCCGGGTTGCGGCTGGCTCTGAAGCGGACCTATTGGGACGTGCTCGATTTCCTTCCGGTGGGCGACACGCGCCGGTCGGACCCGGTGCGCGCGGACCGCGATGAGCGCGCATTCTGCTTCCTGAAAAGCCGCTTCGACCGGCTCGCCAACGTGGAACTGCTGGAAGGCTGGCACGCCGCCGAAGGCACCGGCTGGCGCTGGACCGGGCAGGAGTTTTCCTTCCGCATCCGTTCCGCCGGCGCCGCGCGGGTGCGAACGGTGGCCATCGATCTGTTCCTTCCCGACCAGCTTTTCGCCGCCAACGGCACGGTTGTGCTGACCGGCACGGTGAACGGATGCGAACTGGAGCCGGCCGAGTTCCGCCGCCCCGGCGCGCACGTGCTGGTGCGTCCGCTGCCGCGCGATACCGAAGACATGTTGGTGCGCTTCCGCGCTGCGTCTGCCCTGCCCGCCGACGCGCACGATTCGCGCGAGCGCGGCGTGGTGGTTGTGTCGATCTCCGCGGAATAAGGTAGGGCATGCTTTAGCTTGCCAACGCCCGCTTGCGGGCGCGGTTATCCTGGAACCAATGGACCTAGCCATCCAAGCCAACGACGTCCGGCAGGCGGCCGACCGCATACGCCCGCTGGCGCGCCGCACCCCGGTCTTCACCTCGGCGGGATTCGACGCTCGCGCCGGTGCCCGCGTGTTCTTCAAGTGCGAGAATCTGCAACGCGGCGGAGCCTTCAAAATCCGCGGCGCGGCCAACCTCATTCTTTCCCTGTCCGCCGGCGCGCTCGCGCGCGGCGTGGTGGCTTACTCATCCGGCAACCACGCTCAAGCCGTGGCGATCGCGGCCAAATACGTTGGCGCACGGGCCACCATTGTCATGCCGGAGGACGCGCCGCGCGCCAAGATGGAAGCCACGCGCGCGCACGGCGCCAATATCGTGACTTACGACCGGCACACCGAAGTCCGCGAGCGGATCGCTGCCGGCATCCTGGAGCGAACCGGCGCCACGCTGGTGCCGCCATTCGACCATCCGCTGATCATGGCCGGACAGGGCACGGCCGCTCTTGAACTGCTCGAAGAAACCGGCCCGCTTGACGCGCTGATTGCGCCGGTCGGCGGCGGCGGCCTGCTTTCCGGGTCCGCCACCATCGCCAAAGCCATCCATCCGGCGATCCGCGTTTTTGGCGCCGAGCCGGAAGGCGCCAACGACACGTTTCTGTCGTTCCAGGCCGGCCAGCGCGTGACGGTGCCCCATCCCGATACCATCGCCGACGGGCTGCGCGCGCCGCAGCCGGGCGCGCTGACCTTCCCGGTGCTTCAGCAATTGGCGGAAGGCGTGGTGTTGGTGAGCGACGAAGAAATCCGCCAGACGGTGAAGTTCCTTCTGCTGCGTTTGAAACTGTTGGTCGAGCCGAGCGGCGCAGTTCCCGCCGCCGCCGTCCTGTTCGGGAAATTGCCGCCAGGCATTGCTTCGGTGGGAGTGATCCTCTCCGGCGGCAACGTGGATTTTGAGGAACTGGCGAAGTACTAACGGCCCGGTCGAACGCAGCGGTCGCGTTGTAGGGGCGAGGCATGCCTCGCCCGCGGCCTCCGCGCGACGAGACGCTATCGCAAATCTGCGGCGTGGCCCTCAAAAGTGCAGGCGCAGGCCAAGTTGAAACATGCGCGGGCCGCCGGTTCCCAAGAGCGGGGATAAACCGCTGCCGGGGCTGCCGGTTCCCAGCATCATGTTCAGCATGGAAGACGATTGGCCGAACAGCGGATTGTCCAGGTAGCGCACCGGGTCGCCGAAATTCGGATGGTTCAGCGCGTTGAATGCGTCCACGCGGAATTCGAACGCAACCTTTTCGCGGATCGGGAAATCGCGGCTCACGGCCATGTCCAGTTGCGCCATGCCAAACCCGTTGATGGCGTTGCGTCCCAGATCGCCCTGCTGGCCGGCCGGCATCACCGGGAACGCGGCCGGGTTCAGACGGCGGCCGCCGGGCGTGTTCGGGTCGCCGGTCCACAGCGGCTGCCCGAGCAGCAGCAGCGGGCGGAAGGCGTTGGTCAGGGTGATACCCATATACTCCTCGCTTTCGAGCACCGTAATGGGAAAACCGTTGCGCGCGCGCAAAATCGCGTTGGCCGACCATCCGCCCGCCAGCCGCCGCCAGCGCCGTTCCGGTTCGCGTTGCGGAACGGTATAGCTCAGCGTGGTGGTGAAGGATTGGCGCAGATCGAAATCGGATGCGCCGCGATCGGTAGGCGTGGAGGGGCCGGCCCAAGACAGGAACGCATCGCTCGAAGCGTTGTCGATGGCGTGGGACCAGGTGTACGATACCAGGCCGTTCAAACCGCTCGTGAAACGCCGCCGGTACTGCGCTTCGAAGGCGTTGTATGCGGAGTGGCCATCATTGGTGGTCAGCGCAATCCAGGAACCGGTGGAACTGCCGGTGCCGCCCACTTCCCGGCGAATCAGATCGTAGCCGGCGGAGCCGACATATCCGGCCGAGACGATGTCGTGCGCTCCCAGTCCGCGCTCCAGCGACACGTTCCACTGGGCGGCGGCTGGCAGGCGCAGGTTGGGCAGAAACGCGTAGCTGAGTTCGAAGGCATACAGCCCGGCATAGCCGGTGTAGCTTTCCACGCTCAGCGGTCCGCCGTTGATGGAATCGGCGGCGATGCTCATGCTCGAGTCGTAATACAGGCCGCCGCCGGCACGAAGCACGGTCTTGCCGTCGCCGGTGAGGCGCCAGGCGAAACCCAGCCGCGGCGCGAAATCCCGGTAGGAAGTCGGCCACAGCGAGGTTATGCGAGGGCAACAAAGAGTGGAGATATACGAAAACGGAAATACTTCTCCGGCTGCGTAGTCGTAGAACTTGGTGGCGCCGTCGGGAACCGGCGCGGGACTGAACTCCCAACGCAGGCCCGCGGTGAGAGTAAACCGCGAG
The DNA here is from genome assembly GCA_036404395.1 of Bryobacteraceae bacterium. GTDB lineage: Bacteria > Acidobacteriota > Terriglobia > Bryobacterales > Bryobacteraceae > Bog-375. The sequence goes on from DASWZP010000142.1 coordinate 4,583, forward strand.
GAGACGCGCCATGCATCCTGAATCCACAGTGACAACTCCGTCACGCCGGCCGATTCTTCCACCGGCGCGTTCGTCGCGACCCACAGGTTCTGCTCGGTTGCCAATCCGGCGACGCTGTCGGCAATCACGCCCAGCGACCCGGTGGCGTCGCGGCGGATGGCGAGGACGCGCCGGTAATCCGCGCCCACCTGCACGTCGTGGCGGGCGACATGGAACTCCATCGAACCGGTGGTTTGAAACTGCCGCTGGCGGCGGGTGCCTTCCTCTCCGGAGACCAATTGGCCGATTCCGCCGATGGTGAAGCGCACCAGGTAGTCGCAGCCTTCGGTGACGAACAGGAAGGCGGTGGTGAGCGGCTGCAACTGGCATCCCGGCCCGGTAGCGCCGCCGCCGCCGTTCCATAACGAGTACGCGCTGGACTGGCTCTCGTTGGCGCGCACGGTGAGGATGGTGCGCGTGGTGGGATGCGCGGTCAATCCCACGGTGAGGCTCTGGAAGCGCAGGTCGATGCGGTTCACCTGGAACGCGCCGAACTGGTTTTCCGACGGCGCGTCGCTGTAGCGGCCGAACAGCGAGACGCGGGAGCCGATGGCCTGGTCGGCGCGGGCGCTGCCGGCGGTCAGAGACGCCGGCTGCTCGGAGCGCCCCGCCCAATCCCCGATGCCCGCCGTCAGCAAGCCCTGGTTCGGCGCGGGGTAAATGCCCAGCACCGCTTGCGCCCATGAGCCGGCCGTCTGGCGCGCCGCGAGCGACGGCACGGGCTGGTTCCACACGTAGGGTTGCGTCAGCCCCAAGTGCTCGAAGGAGAGGAACACGAAGCTGCGGTTGGCACGGACCGGCCCGCCCAGCGTCTGGCTGATCTCGTTCAGCCGCGCCGCGCCCCGGCCCAGGCTGGCCTGGTTGGCGAACCAGTCATTAGCCGTCAGAACTTCATTGCGCCATTGGTAGTCGAGCGAGCCGTGCCATTGATTGGCGCCGGATTGACTGGTGATGGCGATCTGCGCTCCTGGCAAACGCCCCATTTCGGCGCCGGTCGAGGAGGTGCGGATGGAAAACTCGTCCACCACCTCGGGAGAGATCAGCGAATCCAGGCTGCCGAACGCGCTCACCGGCGGCAATGTTCCACCGGTCGATTGCGCCGGAATGCCGCCGGCGGTGACGCCGTTGTTGGCGCTGACCCCATCCACGGTGAAGTAGTTGGTGTTGGGCCGCTGCCCGGCGGTGGTGAATTGGCCGGCTTCGCCGCGCGTGGCGGGCGTGACGTTGGTGCCCGGCGCCGCATCCAGAAGCTGCAACAGGCCTCCGCCGTTGAGCGGCAGGCGGGCGATCTCGTCGTGCTCGAAACCGGTTTCGGGAGCGGCTTCCTGGCGGTCGAGCGGCGAGGGCACTCCTTCCACGGTGACGGTCTCGAAGATGCTGCCCACCGGGAGCACGAAATCGGCCGCGGCCGGCCGCGCTTCCTCGAGCGCAAGGCCAAATCGCACCAGGGTGCGGAATCCCTCCTTGCGCACGGTGATTTTGTAGACGCCCGCTTCGAGCGGGCTCACCGCGTAAGCGCCACCGACTTCCGATTCCGCGCTGCGGCGAAAGCCGGTTTCCTGGTTGGTGACGGTGACCACCGCGCCGGCGATGCCGCCACCGGAGGAGTCGAGCACGTGCCCGGCCAGACTGGCATAGCGTTGCGCGGCCACGGGCTGTCCGGCCACAAGAATAGCCCCGAGGACCGCCATGAGACCGCCTGCCCGCATTACTTCTACTCTAACAGCCGTGGTAGGGCACGCTTTAGCTTGCCGAAAAGCACCAAAAGACAAACGGGCCACAAATAAACTCTGATGAACACCGATTGAAAGGAATTGGCTTATCCGTGTTCATCATTATTAAGCTTCAGATTCTCCGCGGCCCGCGACGATTTTCCCAACGGTCTCGCGAGCCTTGCATTGTGGGGCAGGTTGATAACCTGCGCACCGATTGTCAATCGGTGCCGCCGGGCAACGCCCGGCCCCGACCGCGTCCATCACGTGTTTGGTTGCGGCCACAGGCCGCGCTTGGTTCATCCGTGGCCCAAGTTCTTTCTTCGGACTTTTTCGTCAGCCTCTTTGGCTTGCCCGCGCGCGAGGGCGGAGCGCGACATGAAGGGGACCGCGCCTTGGATCTTGGAATTTGCCAGCATGCCGGGCGTGAGGGTTGCGCCCCGACGCCGTAAGCCCGAAAGGGCGAAAGAACGTAGCCCACGGCGTGAGCCGTGCGGAAACCGGACGCTCCTCCTCGCAGCCCCGGAACGGGGCGGCAGAGCGCCGGCGGGAACGTCTTACGCCCCGTTCCGGGGCTATCCTCTCCGCCGCCATTCCCGACGGCTTACGCCGCGGGCTACCTTCCTTTGCTCCTCCGGAGTTCCACTCGCGCCCAACGCCGCGCGCGAATAATGAGATTCAAGCTCCGGTCGCTCCGGCTCACGGCTTTCCGAGCCATATCCCGCGAAGCACGGTTTCATTCGGAACATAGCTGCGAACCTCGCCGCACAATGGGCACCTGAAAATGAGCTCCAGTGGCCAGCGCTCTCCTTCGGCGTCCGGCTCGGACCACTTGGTGTCCCACTCCTTCGTGTCCTCGTGGTTAAACCAACTGCCGCACGCCTTGCAGACAAAGCCAAGATCGTAATCCTCCGGCGCTCGTACCGGGTCGCCCATACTACTCCTCCGCCTGCGCGTCCGCTCCGGTTTCCAGCAGCTTGTCGAACAGGCCGCGGGCGGCCCGTTGCGCGGCGATCTTCTTGGTGCGGCCCTCGGCCTGGCCGGCCCAATCCTTGCCCACGCGGACCTCCACGGTGAACGTCTTGGAATGCTCCGGCCCGCGCTCGCGCACGATGGCATACCGTGGCTGCGGCAGTTTGCGCGACTGCGCCAGCTCCTGCAAGGCGCTTTTGAAGTTGGTAATCGCCGGCTGGATGTCGGTGCCGGCCTCTTCGTCGCCGGCGAAAGGCGCATCCAGCACGTGCGCGGCGACGAACTGGCGCACCGGTTCGATCCCGCCATCCAGATAGACCGCGGCGATCACCGCCTCCAGCGCATCCACCAGCAGGGTCTTCTTGCCGCGCCCGCCGCTCATCTCCTCGCTGCGGCCCAGCTCGAGGTAGCTGCCCAAATCGAGCCGCCGCGCCACTCCATGCAGATGCGCCGCGCTCACCAGGTGCGCCTTGAGCCGCGATAGCTCGCCCTCGTGCGAATCCGGCTGGCGCAGCATCAGCGCCTCGGCGATCAGAAACCCCAGGATCGAATCGCCCAGGAATTCCAGTTGCTCGTTGTCGCACAGCGCGGGCCCGGCGCCGGTACGTGACTCGTTGGCCGCCGAGCTGTGGGTCAGCGCGCGCTCGAGCAGCTCCGGATTCGAGAACCGGTGGTTGATGCTCGATTCGAGCGTGCCCACTTCCGCGCGCATGGCTGCCGGCTATTTTCCGCCGGCGCCCTTGGCCTGCGTCGCCAACCTCTTCACGTTCTGCGCCAACTGCTTGATGGTGGGGTGGGTCTGCGGATCCGCGATCAGCTTGTCGCAAATGGCAAGCGCTTCGTCATTCTTGCCGGACTGCTGTAAGGCCACGGCCAGCCGCACCTGGTAGGCCGGCTCCGGATCGGTGTCCACCGCCAATTTGAAATCCGCAATGGCGACATCCAGTTTCTTGCGCTTCATCGCCAACAGGCCCAGATCGTTCTGCAGCTCGGCCTGCATGAACTTCTTGCTGTCCGCCCATTGCGCATCCGTCACGCCTTCGTAGGGCTTGCTGTCGATGTTCGCCAGCGCCGTGTTGAAACACTGTTCCTCTTTCGAAAACTTCTCCTCTTTGTCGAGGTCGTTTTCACCCGTGTGCTGCAAAAGCAGCTCGCCCAACTGCATCCCCGCTTGTGGGTTCTTGGGATACGCTTCCAGCACCCGCTGGTCGGTGATTTCGGCGTTGATGTAGTCGTGCTTTTGCTGGTACGCGTCGGCTTCGAGCAGCAGCGCGTCCTGCTTGTATGCCGTGTCGGCGAATTTGCCGATCAGGTCCTCGGCGGCCTTGATGGTCGCCTCCGGGCTTTGCGTTCGCGCCGCATACAGCGCCTTGATCGCATCGGCCTCGGCGGTCGATTTCGGCTTTGCCTGTGCCATCAGCCCGGAAACAGCGGCGGCCATTACCAGGACGCCGATGAAAAAAGTTCGTGTCATCCAAATCGCTCCTTCGATTTATTGCTTGGAACTCGCGCGCAGGCCGTTCTCGGCTTCCTTGCGCGCCAGATCCGAAATGCCTTCCACTTTCAGGGCGCCGATAAAATACTGCTGCGCCTGTTCGGGTTCTTCGGCCGCCAGAGTCAGCTTGCCCAAATACACCAGCACCCAGGCCCTGGTGGCGGGCCGCGGCCCGAGATCGAGCGCCGTCTGAAACAACCGGACTGCCGTCTCGGGGTCCCGGTTCAGCGCCGCGATGCGCGCCAATCCATAATATGCATCGGCGTGCAGCGGCTTTTCGTCGGTCTGCTCGAGAACTTCCAGATACTTCCTCTTCGCCGCCTCCAGGTTGCGCGCCGCATAAAGCCGCTCGGCATCGTCCAGCGTCTTGGCCGCCCCGGTCAGCGGCGCGGCGGGCACGGCGGGCACAACCGCGGCGGGCGCCACGGGTTTGGGGGCGGGCGCCGGCGGTCCGGTCTTGAAGTCGATCTTGGAAAGCCGGGCGTCTTCCGTTTTCAGGTCGATCGCTCCCACCATCTCGGGATAATAGATCAACATCGATTGTTCCTGCGCTTCATACAGCCGCAGGGCCTCGCCAAAGTACGGCGCCAGAATGAACCCCTGGTACAGCGCCCGGTCGATGGCGGCGGGATCGTGATCCAGGCGCGACTCCACAGCCTTGATGAGCGACTCGGTGGTCAGCGCCAGGAAGTCCTCACGGAAGGAATCCTCCAGCCGGCTCACTCGCAGCGCGTGCCGCGCCAGGAATTTCTTGCGGTCCAGAACCTCCTGGTTCTGGGTCGACATGGGGTCGAGCAGGTAATGCAGGTAGGCGTGGCGAATGTCGAACGAGCGCGGCTCGGCCGAGGGCGTCACCACCACGGTGTCTTCAAATCCATAACTGCGCCGCTGCACCTGGCCCGGCGGAGCCAGCAGTTCGAGGAAGATCTGAAAGTGCCGGCCCTTGAATCCGGAAGTCTGCTGCCGCAAATAGGCGTTCACTTGCAGCACGGCCTGCGTTACCGGCATATGGTACCGCGCGATGTATTCGTCGATCTCCGGCTGCGCGCGTTGCCACATTTGGGCGATGCCGGCTTCCTTGTAAAACGGCGCCAGCAGCTTGGAGAACTCCTGAAGCCGCAGCGCTTCCGGTGGGATCTCCACATCGCGCTTGCGCTGCACGAAATCGGGAGGGCCGCCCAGCGTCAGCGCGAAAGAGATGTACTGGCCCAACTCGGCCGTAGCGTCCTTCTGGCGGTGTTCGGCGACGAATTGTTTGATCGCTGGCAGAGATGGGATCTCGCGCTGGGCCAGTTCCGCGCGCACTTCCTTGCGCAGCCGGTGGCTGTAGGGCGCGTCCAATCCGGCATCGAAACCGGCCGCATTGAGCGCCGCCATGACGGTAAACAGCGTCGGGCTGGCGTCCAGTTGCCCCGGTTCGGGCTGGTCCGCGCGCGCCACCAGAGTGATCGCCAGCAAGGCTGGGAAGACAAGTCGCTTCAACAAGGTCCGCCTAGAATAATCCCAGTGTACCTTAGCGCGCCGGCTTCCTCGATCTGCGCCGGCGCAGGGCAAGCTGCGCCCGCCAGCGCGCGTTGGCAAGCTCAAGCATGCCCTATCCCAGGATCGACGAGAGCGTGTCCCAGAATTCCGGGAAGGAAACCGAGGCGGCTTCCGCGCCTTCGATGACGGATGCGCCATCGCCCGCCAGCGCGCCGACGGCAAACGCCATGGCGATGCGGTGGTCACCGTGCGAATCGAACTCGGCGGCGTGGAACTTCTGCCGGCCGGGGATCGCCATTCCGTCGGCGAGCTCTTCGGCATCGATGCCGGCGCGGCGCAGGTTCTCCACCACGGTGCGTATGCGGTCGGTCTCCTTGATGCGCAGCTCGGCG
>DASWZP010000143.1:0-6690 GCA_036404395.1 Bryobacteraceae bacterium
CGCTATCTGCGCGGGGAGTTGCGCGTGGCTGCGCCGCGCGAGCGCCGGCCGGTGGACCGCAAACGCATGCTGCGCATCGTCGGTGCCCGCCTCCACAATTTGAAGAATATCGACGTCGAGATTCCGCTGGGCATGATGGTGGCCATCACCGGCGTATCCGGCTCCGGCAAGTCCACGCTGGTTCACGATGTGCTGTTCCGCTCCATCGAGGCGCTGCACAAAGCGCGAGAATCGGCGGGCGAAGCGGAGATCGAGGACGCCGCCGGCGACCTGGACGCCGGGCCGCGCATGGCTTGCCGCAAGCTGGAAGGGGCCGAACGCATCTTCAGCACGGTGATGATCGATCAATCGCCGATCGGCCGCACCCCGCGCTCCAATCCGGTCACCTATATCAAAGCGTTCGACCTGATTCGCGCCCTCTTCGCCAACACCCGCGATGCGCAGAAGCAGGGCTACACGCCCGGCCATTTCTCTTTCAACATCCCCGGCGGCCGCTGCGAGACCTGCCAGGGCGATGGCACGGTGACGGTGGAGATGCAGTTCCTGGCCGACGTGGAGCTGATCTGCGAGGAGTGCAAGGGCACGCGTTACAAAAGCGCCATTCTGGACATCCGCTACAACGGGCTCAACATCCACGAAGTGTTGCAGCTCACGGTCAGCGCGGCGTTAGCGTTCTTCAGCGGCGTGCCGCGGCTGGTGGAGCGGCTGCGCGTGCTGGATGACGTCGGTCTGGGATACCTGCGGCTGGGCCAATCCGCCACCACGCTTTCCGGCGGCGAGGCGCAGCGCGTCAAGCTGGCCGCCCACCTGGCTTCGGCAAGCTGCCGCGGCACCCTGTTCATTTTCGACGAGCCCACCACCGGACTGCACTTCGACGATATCGCCAAGCTGCTGGCGGCTTTCGGGCGGTTGATCGAAAACGGCGGCAGCCTGGTGGTGATCGAACACAACCTGGACGTCATCCGTGCCGCGGATTGGGTGATCGACCTCGGCCCCGAGGGCGGTGCTGGGGGCGGCGAAGTGGTGGTGGCCGGAACCCCGGAAACCGTGGCGCGCGCCACCCGTTCCTACACCGGCCGGTATCTCGCCGCCTTGTTGGGGAAGTAGAATCGTACTGGGAGGTCCGAATGCGGTTCTTGCTGCTCGTTTCGCTCGTCGGCCCGCTGGCTTTCGCCGCCACCGAACCGCTGGCCATCGTCCAGCCCGTCATCAGCCAGATGGAAGAAGGCGCGGCGTCGCCCGCGGGATTCTATTACACGCCCGGCGAGGTGTTGTTCTTCAGTTGCCGCGTGGCGCACTACGTCAAGACCTCGGATCTCAAGGTTCACATTGCTTACTCAGTCGAGGCTTTCGATCCCGCGGGCGTGCAACTCACTGAGACATACAAGAATGAATTCAACGACGAAGTTACCATCGAAGACAAAGACTGGATGCCCAGAATCCAGACGCAAGTGATGATTCCACCGCTGGCGGGTTCCGGCAATTACAAAATTGTTGTGAAGGCCGAAGACCTGCAGGCCAAGACCACGGCGCAGATCGAGGTGCCGTTTGAAATCCGCGGCCGGGTTGTGGAGCCGAGCGACAAAGTGATTGTGCGCAACTTTCACTTCTACCACGATGAGGGCGGCAAGGAACCTGCCGAGAAGGCCGTCTACCACGCCGGACAAACCATGTGGACCCGTTTCGACGTGATCGGATATCAGTACGGTCCCGGCAACAAGATCGACGTCAGTTATGTCGCTTCCATCATGCTGCCCGATGGCAAGGTGGTGTGGACGCAGCCGGAGCCGGCCGCCGAGCAGAGCCAGTCGTTCTATCCGAAGCGGTATATCTCGGGCGAGTTCAGCATCGACCTGAAAGCCGGCGTCAAGCCGGGCTCTTACATCGTCGGCGTGCTGGTGAAAGACGCCGTCGGCAAGCAGAGCTACGAGAGCCGCCAGCAATTCACGGTGGAGTAGCGGCGGCGGGGCATTTCCGGCAGACTCTGCCGGAAATTTATCCGAAACAAAGCACTTAAGCTCTGTTTTCCGGCAGATTCTTCCGGAAATAGCCGCCGGCGGCGCGGCGACTGGAGGCTGACGCGGCAAGAAAAGCCGAGATGACAGTCGGCTCATCAGGTTTGGCAACCCCGGCACAAGCTACGGGGAACAGTATTGGTGCTGCTACCCTACGTAACATGGCAGATACATTCGAAATTGGCAGAGCCCGCGTAACCATCGAAAATGCCGTGCGCGTGGCGCGGGAAGGCGCTGCAGTGAGCATCGCCGCGGCGGCACTCGAGCGCATCGCCCAAGGGCGCAGCCGCCTGGATGAGTTGATGGCGCGCGGCGAGCGCATCTACGGCGTCAACACGGGCGTTGGCGGCAACGTGGGCATCTCGCTGCCGGCGGAGAAGATGGAGCTGCTGCAGCACAACCTGGTGCGACATTTAGGCTGCGCCACCGGGCAGCCGCTGCCCAACGACGTCGTGCGCGCCGCCATGCTGCTGCGCCTGGTCACATTTTCGACTGGCGCCTCCGCGGTGCGCCCGGAATTGGTCGAAGCGCTGGCTGCGCTCTTGAATCGCCGCGTCACGCCCGTGGTGCCGCGCTACGGTTCGGTCGGCGCGTCCGGCGACCTGATGCCTTCCGCCTATATCGCGCGCGTGCTGATCGGAGCGGGCGAAGCTGAATTCGACGGACGCCGGATGCCCGCCGCGGAGGCCCTCGAAGCCGCCGGATTGAAGCCCATCCCCTTCGCGCCCAAGGAAGCTCTGGCACTCATCAACGGCACCACCGTGATGACCGCCTGTGCCACGCTCTTGTGGACGGATGCGCGCCGCGTGCTCGAAGCGCTGCTCTCCGCGGCGGCATTGGCCGTCGAGGCCATGGAGGCTCCGGCGCAGCCCTTCGACGCTTGGGTGCAGGAGCAGAAGGGGCATCCCGGCCAGATCGCGGTGGCTGCGTTCCTGCGCGACATGCTGGCCGGCTCTGGCTACACCCGCGTGTCGAGCGGCCAAAGTTGCTACTCCCTGCGCTGCATCCCGCAAGGTCTGGGACAAGTCTGGGAAGGCAACCAGGACGGCCGCGTTGTGGTCGAACGGGAGATCAACTCCGCTAATGATAATCCGCTGATCGATCCCGAAACCGGCGCCCTGCACAAAGCGGGCAATTTCTACGGCGGCCACATCGCCCGCCTGTTGGATACCTGGAAGATCGATTTCGCGGCGATGGCCAATTGGGGCAATGCGCTGATCGCGCTGCTGGTGGACGACCGCTTCAATCATGGCTTGCCCGCCAACCTCACGCCCGAGCCCGGCGTCAATTCCGGATTCAAAGGAATGCAGTTGAGCATGACCAGCCTGGCTTGCGCCGTGCGGCAGATGGCCGGGCCCAGCTCCATCCATTCGCTGCCGACCGAGCAATATAACCAGGACGTAGTGAGCCTGGGAATGCACGCCGCGGTTACCGCCATGGACGCGCTGGAATGTTTGCGCAACGAAACCGCCATGCTGCTGCTGGCGGTAACCCAAGCCGTGGATCTGCGGGGCGGGGAAGCCAAGCTGGGCGAGGGTTCGAAGCGCGTCTACAGAAGCGTGCGCCGCCTGGCCGCGTTCCAATCCGCCGACCGTCCCATGGAATACGAAGTCGCCGCCGTCGCCGCGCTGATTTTGTCGGGCGGCTTGGCAGGCTGAACGGGGCGCGCGCAGTCCACCAGGCGGTGGCGCGGGCAGTCCTGCCTGCTGTGTCGGCAGTCGTGCCGACATTTCTTCTGGCCGGTAAATCGAAGAAAGGTAAATCGAAGAAAGGTCGAGACGAATCTCGACCCTGCACGCAAGACTGCGTGCGCCACGGCGGAGAAGTGCGTGCGCCACGGCCCGCTGCTACTTTGTCGCCTGCCTCAGCGCGTCCGCGGCTCCTTCAATCGCCGCGCCGGCATCTTCCAGCACCTTGCCCACGCGCGCTATCTGCTCGTCCGCTAGCTTCCACTGCTTCTGCTCGATGCTCTCGCGTACCGCCGGCAGCGTCTTCACGCCGTAGCCGGTGTATAGGCCCGGAGCATAAATCTGGTGCTGGAACCACGGCCGGTTGGGCAGGCCTTGGCTGGAAAGAAAGGCGCGCTCCACCACTACCAGCCGGTCGTTCACGTCCTTCAGCTCCGCATGTGCCAGCGCCGATCCGCCGTTCGAGGCGGCATGCGCGGCTGCCTGGTCGAAATCGTGCGCTGTCCGCTCCAGCTCCGCCAGCCCGTTTTCAAGCGGCGCGAAATTCAGAAACGGCGGGATAGTCTCCTTCGCCGGCGGCACCGTTTTCAAGCGTGGGTCCTCCAGCGCGGCGAACACTCCGTCGTCGATTTGCCGGTTGCGTTCGATAATCTGCTCGCGCTTGTCGTGCGCCAGCTTCTTCACTTCATCCACATACCGGTGCACGGTGTCGGCCAGCCCATGAAACTCGAACGGCAGCAGATCCGCCCCGGCCATCCGCATCACCGCCGTCCCCGCCGTTTGCGCCAGCGCGCGTCCGTACACAAAGTTCGTGTCGGAAAAATGCGTGAACCAATAAAAATCGTCGTAGATGGAATGATAAATGCCGCCGTCGTCTTCGCCGCCAAATCCCAGGTTTAACGACGCGATGCCGGCGTGGTCCAGAAACGCCGTGTAATCCGAGCCCGAGCCCAGCGCGCCGATGCGCAAGTCCGGCCGCGTCCGGGCCTCTTCGCGCTCCGCCTGCGGTGTCATCATCCGTCCCTCTCCCGCAATGCGCCGAGACTGCGCACGCTTCCACACCGTGACGTTGCTCTCCGGATCCTCAATGTCGCGCGCTACGCCATTAATGAAATGTTCGAGCGAATGCGATCCCTCGACTTCCAGAAAGCCGCGGCCATTGCTGTCCGAGTTGATATACACCGCCGCCTTGCCCACCAGTTCTTCGGCGTGTTCTTCCACCCATTCGGTCGAGCCCAGCAGCCCCGGCTCCTCGCCGTCCCAAAGGCAGAACACGATGCTGCGCTTCGGCTTCCAACCCTGTTTCAGCAGAGCCGCCATGGCGCGCGCCTCTTCCAGCACCGTGATCGTGCCCGAAATCGGATCCTCCGCGCCGTTCACCCACGCGTCGTGATGGTTGCCGCGGATGATCCATTCGTCGGGATACACCGTGCCCGGAATGCGCGCGATCACATCGTAGAGCTTCTTCTGGTCCCAATTGAACTTCAGCCTCAGATGCACTTTGGCGGGGCCTGGCCCGATGCGGTACGTAATCGGCAGCGCGCCGCGCCATTGCGCGGGCGCCACACGGCCCTCCAGCGCCGCAAGCATCGGCTGAGCATCGGCGTAGGAAATCGGCATCACCGGTATTTTGGTCAGTGTCGCTGCCTGGTCGAGCGGCAGCCGCTTGGCTTCCGGCGTCGCCCCCACGCCCGGCGTCAGCGGATCGCCCGGATAGATCGGCATGTCCATCACGCTGCCGCGCTGCACGCCGTCTTTGGGGCGGTACGGGCCAGCCGGAAAAGTCTGGCCCGGCGCGAAGCCATCGTCGCGCGGATCGGAATAGATCAGGCACCCGATGGCGCCATGCTCGGCCGCCACCTTCGGTTTGACGCCGCGCCAGCTTCCTCCGTAACGCGCTATCACGATGGCGCCTTTCACCGACACGCCCTGCCGGTCCAGCCTCTCGTAATCCTCCGGCACGCCGTAGTTGACGTACACCAGCGGCCCGGTCACATCGCCATCGATCGAATAGGCGTTGTAAGTCGGGAGCTGCTCGTCATGCTGCCCGGAGGTTGGGTCCACAGCCACGGTTGGCTCCTCGATCCTGGCCACGAAGCGCTCCGGCGCGACCATCTCCAGCAGCCGCTCCTTCGGCGTGGGAAAGAGCACGTCGAAGTTCTCGATGTGCGCATCGAGCCCCCACTCGCGGAACTTCGCGAGCAGCCACTCCGCGTTGTCGCGGTCGTAAGGCGACCCCACGTGGTGCGGCCGCGCCGAGAGGCGCTCCATATATGAGCGCATCAGCGCCGGATCGGGAATCGCGCGGAACTTGGCTTCCCACTCGCGCTCCGCACGCGCCGAATCCGCCGTGAATCCCGCCAGCGGCGCCGGCTCCTGAGGAACCGCCATCGGTGACGCAAGGCACAAACCGAGGAGTACAGCCAGACCGGTCTTCATAAGACAGCCATTGTACACCCCAAGTTCGCCGCCATCAGGCTCCGGTTCCGCTTCGGGTGCGCAATCGATGGCGCCATGGTGGCAGAATAGGAACTTCGCATACTTCCCATATTGGTCAATGTCTCATGAGCAGAGTTATTATCCTAGCCTCAACGGCCGCGTTGGTTTTGTCGTTATCCACCCGTGCCGGCAGCGGTTCCTCGCTGCCTGCCGCGTCACACGTTGCAACCTCCTATTACGTCTCCCCAGCGGGCAGCGACGCCTGGCCCGGAACCCAAGCCCAACCCTTCGCCACCTTTCAATTCGCCGCGAGCAAGCTGCTGGACGGAGACACGCTGATCGTACGCGCCGGGGACTATCACGAGATCGTCACGCTGGGTACCTCGGGAACCGCCGCCGCGCCCATTACGATCCAAGCCGCCCCGCGCGAGCGCCCGACCCTGATCGGGGCTACCCCTGTCGCCGGGCCCTGGACCGCCTATTCCGGCGCGATTTACAAGGCTTCCTGGCCCAGCCAGCCCACCCAGGTCTTTGGCGCAGGCCGGCTG
>DASWZP010000144.1:0-6521 GCA_036404395.1 Bryobacteraceae bacterium
TTCGGACTCCTAGGGCCGGTGAGCACTTTGTGAAGCAACCGGGCCGGGCATGCCCGTCCCCTACAGACACGGCGAGTTGGCCCGGGACGTGCCTTATTCGTTGCACCGAGCCTGGCAGAATCAGCGTAAGTCATTGAAGCCAGCGAGGCTGGGAGGGGTCCCATGGTTGGTGTTGAGAGCAGGATGGGGGAAATGGCGCAGACGTGTACCCCCGCGCGCGGGTATCGAACCGGGGAATTTCACGCAATCTGGCAAACGCCACGCACCACGGTCCAGAGAGTTGGTTCGGTTTCGGCAAAGCCCAAGAAGGTCAGTTGTAAGACATGTTCCGGCCAACGGTGCAACGGGCACTGCCGCTTCTGAAGGCGGCGTGGAACTCGCGCTCCCCCAAGCTGTGCGCCGCCCTCCGCGGTTTGCGAAGGGAGGTAGGACGGACCATCGCTTTTTGGTGGTCTGTCATGCCGCGGTATAGGCACGACGCATTAACAGACGACAGAAACCGATCGTCTGTCCTACCTCTGGGCGCTTCCGGCAAGTGCATCGGTCATCCCGGCTGGTATTAAACCGGTGTGGCAAGCGCGGCAGTTGCCTCCGCGACGGGTTTCCCGCGCGTCTTGAATTCGTAACGTTCAATGCGAACCGCAGCTTGTCCGGGCTCGGAACGAACCACGCGGCCGACCGCAACGAACTTCAAGGGGCAGTTTCCATTGAGTTGCGCGGGCCAATCTACGGACAGTTCCACCGAGCGGCCCACCGGCAGCAGATCTTCGGTGGTGAAGAGGATTCCGCCGCTGCCCATGTTCAGGGTGCTGCCAGAACCGCTGGCGCGATCACCCTTGTAATTCAGCAGCCGATATCGCACGCCTTCGCGCAGAGGAAACCGGCTGGTTCCGCGTCGCTCCATTCTTTCTCCGAACGCTCTCATTGTCCGATGCTTCCTATTGAAAGTGCTTGCAGTTTAGCGTGCTATAATGCGCGGCCTCTGACAATAGATAAGAAGGCCCAAATATTAGTGTAGACCGGTACCTGAGGAGTAAGGTGTTCGTTAATTCGGAGTCGAGGGAGTCAGAAGTCAGAAGTTAGGGGGAGTCAGGAGTCGGAAGTCAGAATTGGTATGCTGAGGCATGGACCAAATCCTATTCCGCACTCTGTTGGAACAGGTGCGGAGCGGAGAAGTTGCGGTCGACCAGGCCCTGGAACGGATGCGCCACCTGCCGTTTGAGGACCTGGGATTCGCCAAGGTGGATCATCACCGGGCGTTGCGCCATGGCATGCCGGAGGTCATCCTGGCCAAGGGGAAAACGCCGGATCAAGTGGTGGCGATTGCGCGCGCGCTCCTGGAAAACGCTCCCAACGTGCTGATCACGCGCGCGGACCGTGAATGCGCCGCCGAGGTGAGCGCGCAGATTCCGGATGCCGACTACTCGCCGGTGGCCGGCACCATTCGTTTCTGGCGCGACCGGACGATCCGTGGAAAGGGCAAAATCGCGGTAGTGTGCGCCGGCACCAGCGACCTCCCGGTGGCGGAGGAAGCGCGCATCACCGCCGAGGTGATGGGCAACCAGGTGGAATGTACCCACGATATCGGCGTGGCGGGCATCCACCGGCTGATGCACCATCGCGAGCGCCTCACTTCGGCGCGGGTAGTGGTGGTATGCGCCGGCATGGAAGGCGCGCTGCCGAGCGCGATCGGCGGCATGGTCTCCTGCCCGGTGATCGCGGTGCCCACCAGCATCGGCTACGGCGCCAGCTTTCACGGTTTGGCGGCGCTGCTCGGCATGTTGAACAGTTGCGCCAGCAATGTGGCCGTGGTCAACATCGATAACGGGTTCGGCGCCGGCTACGTCGCGAGCTTGATCAACCGCGAGTAAGCCGGCGCACGCGGATGAACTTTCCTATCAAAACGCGTTATTGTAGATGAGCTGCGATGGACGCGCCACCCCGATCTCAGCCAGAAACGGAAGTAATTGGAGCGGCGGCTAACCGTTCAGCCCAGCCGAGCCAATCCACCTCCGTGCCCGAGGAAGGCCGGTTCGTGGCGGGGACGCTGGTCGCCGGGAGGTACCGCATCATCTCGCTGCTCGGCCGCGGCGGCATGGGCGAAGTCTATCGCGCCACGGACCTCACGCTGGCGCAACCGGTGGCGCTCAAGTTTCTCCCCGATTCGGGGCCCGAGTCCCGCCGCATGTTGGAGCGGTTCCACAACGAAGTCCGCGTCGCCCGGCAGGTCTCCCATCCCAACGTGTGCCGGGTTTACGACGTCGGCGAGGCGGATGGCGTCCCCTACATCTCGATGGAGTACGTGGATGGCGAGGATCTGGCATCGCTGTTGCAGCGCATCGGGAGGCTGCCGGCCGACAAGGCGCTCGAAATCGCGCGCAAGATCTGCGCCGGTGTCGCAGCCGCCCATGATAAGGGCGTGATTCACCGCGATTTGAAGCCCGCCAACATCATGCTCGACAGGCGCGGCAACGTGGTGATCATGGATTTCGGACTGGCGGCCATCGCGGCCCAGTTGTTCGGCGCCGAAGCCCGCAGCGGAACCCCGGCCTACATGGCGCCCGAGCAATTGCGCGGCGAAGAGGTGACCGCCCGAAGCGACATCTATGCCCTGGGCCTGGTGCTGTACGAAGTATTCACCGGCAAGCAGGCCTATCAAGGCGCGAGCGCGGCTGAGCTGATCCGGTTGCAGGAGAACGCGCAGATCGTGAGCATGTCGTCGATCGCCGCCGAGATCGACACGGCAGTGGAGAAGGTTGTCCGCCGCTGCCTGGATCCCATGCCGGCGCGGCGCCCCGCTACCGCGCTGTCTGTGGCCGCCGCGCTCCCCGGTGGCGATCCGCTGGCGGCTGCGCTGGCGGCCGGCGAGACGCCATCGCCGGAACTGGTTGCCGCGTCGGGCAAAACCGAAGGGCTGGCGCTGAAGATCGCCGTGCCGCTGGCGCTCGGTTTGGCCGCTCTCATCATCGCCATGCCCTTCGTGCGAACCAACGTCGAGCTGCACAGCTTCGTTCCGGCGGATCTTTCGGCGGATACGCTGGCCGATAAGATCCGCGAACAGGCCGTCGAGTTCGGCTATCGAACGGCGCCGGCCGATCGCAAGTACGACCTGCATTGGGACTGGGATGCCATTTTGGCCAACCGCCAGAAGACACTGACCAGGCAGGACAAGCGCCGATGGTACGAGGCCGAGCCGCCCTTGCGGCTCGGCTACCGCGACAGCCCGCTGCCGCTGATCGCCGAACCAGATGGCGAAGTGACGGAAGAGCGGCCCGCGCCGATCGTTTCGGGCATGATCGAGGCATGGATCAACAGCGAGGGTGAGCTGCGAACGTTTCGCGCGGTGCCTCCGCAAGTGGATGCTTCGGCTACGACCCAGCCAATCGACCCGCAGATCATCTCGCGCGCCATCGGCTTCGATCTTTCAAAATGGCAGGAGACTGCGCCCAGGTACACACCGCTGTATGCGTTCGACTGGCTCAAGGCGTGGAAAGGCCGGCATCCCGCGCTGCCGCTCGATGTCATGGTGCAGGCGTCGGCCTGGCGCGGCCGCGTCACCGAGGTGCAGGTGATTTGGCCGTGGACGGCCGCGGAGCGGGCGCCCGAGTCGCGCCAGAACGCTTCCGACAATCCCACGCTGACGCTCATCGAGAAAGCGACGTCCGGATTGGTGATCCTGTTTTCGGTGTTTCTGGCCGTGCGCAATCTCAGAGCGGGGCGCGGCGACCGCCGCGGCGCGGTCCGTTTGGCAACCGCTTTCTTCGTTCTGCAAGCGGCGGCGTGGGTGTTCTGGGCGCACTGGGTTGCCGACATCGGAATGCTGGAGGTATTCGCCACCAATGCCGCGGGCTGGCTCAGTTCCGCGGTCCTCATCTGGTTCCTGTATATCGGCCTCGAACCGGAGGTGCGGGCCCGGTGGCCGAAATCGATCGTCGCCTGGAGCCGCGTCCTCGCCGGCCGGTGGCAGGATCCGCTGGTGGGCGCGGATGTCCTCTGGGGAGCGCTGGTCGGGCTGGCCATCGTGGCCCTCTTCGTCGGGCCGAACTGGTGGTCCGTCGCGCACGGCGCCATCGGCCCCGCGACGAATGCGGACGTCGGCTCGAACACACGGCACTGGATTGCGGGCATCTTGAACAGGGCGTTCAACGCCACGGAATTTGGCCTGATCGTGGTGTTCGCAATCTTCTGCTTGCGCGTCGTCTTGCGCAGGGACTGGCTGGCTGCCATCGCTGCCGCGCTCCTCTTCACGGCCCAGGAAAACGGAGCGTGGCAGGAACATTCAGTCGTAACCGTCGCGTTCTATCTGCTCATCTTCACCGCGCTGACGTTCGTCATGCTGCGCCTGGGCCTGGTATCCACCATGGTGGCGCTTTTCTTCGCTAACGTTTTGCTGCAGACGCCAGGCGCGCAAACGCTGTCGAAGCCCTACGAGTGGACCGTGATCGCCTATCCCGCGCTGGAGCTGGCCATCGTGGCGTGGGCATTCTGGCGCACGTCGGGCCATCATCTTCTCGACGTCAAGCCGGAGACATCGTTGTCGCAGGCAGCGACGAACTGAACGGAACGCGGGAAAAAACATGGCCCGCGGCGGGCGCGAGCGGCTTCATTTCAGCGGGTAGCCGTGGACCAGCTTCAGCGTACGCGACCAGCGTGTCTTACTGAAAAAGTGGGTCAGGATATCCATGATATGGTCGATGCCGATGTTCCCGTTCGTCAAATCGGCGGTCGGCGCTTCAAACGACCAGTAGATCACGAGCGGCGTCCCCTCGATGTTTTGGCGCGGAACGAATCCCCAGTAGCGGCTGTCGAGCGAATCGTCGCGGTTGTCGCCCATGGCGAAAATGCAGCCGGGCGGAACCACCAGCTCGCCGTTCACCACGTTGTTGCTGACCATGTCGATGGCCGGCTGCATCACGCCCGGCTCCGGTGGCGCGGCGGGGAAGTTGTCGCGGTACTGGTTGATGTACGGAAAGATGTGCTGCACGTACGGCTCGTTGACGGCGTGCCCGTTGAGGATAAGCTGCTTGTCCACCAGCCGGATATGATCGCCGGGAATTCCGATCGCCCGCTTCACGTAGTCTTCCTTGATGTCCATCGGGTAGCGGAAGACAATGATGTCGCCGCGGCGCACGTCCCGGTAAGGCAGCACGTGTTTCGAGATCGCGCCCGGCGGGGCGAAGGTCAGCTTGTCCACCAGCACATGGTCGCCAATCAGCAGCGAACCCTCCATGGACGCACTGGGGATCACGAAAGCCTGCACCAGGCTGGTGGTGGCGAACAGCAGCAGGACGATGGTGACGGTCCACTCCGCGACAAAGCCGCGGTGGACTTCGTGCGTCAGCGCGCGGTAGCGGTCCCAGAGGCCGCGCGGCGCTTCTACTTTGTCCGCCGTCACCTCCGGTTCGGTTTTCCCGTTCGTCTCGCTTTTGGTTTTGATCGCCACAGTTGCCATTGTAGCGAATGCGCGCCACACGCCGCCGCTACAGCGTCTTCCGCCGCTACAGCGTCTTGAGGTAGGCAACCAGGTCGTTCTTTTCGCCGTCGGTCAGCATGTCCTTATAACCCGGCATGCCGCCGCCGCCTTCGTCGATGCGGGCGCGAACGTTGGCGTCCGTCACTTTCTTGCCGCTCTTCAGCTTCTCGCGCTTGAACAGGCCCTTGAGGCCGGGCCCCATCTTGGTTTCGGTCGAGTCCGCGTTGTGGCACACGGCGCAGGCTTCAAACACGGTCTTTCCTTTCGCCGGATCGCCGTTCGCCGCTCCCGCCATCACCAGCGGCGCCGCGGCTACGCAAAGGCAGACACTCAGGACTCCCAGTGGTTTCATCCTCGACATTTTAACAGCTTGGCAAGCGCTGATGCCGCCGGGGAAGTCGCAGCACGCCGGGCCGGGCATGCCCGGCCCCTACGGTCGGAGGTTGTAGGGGCGAGGCATGCCTCGCCCGCTGGCGCCGCGCGAAGAATCGATATTGGAGTTATGAAACGGCGCTTACGCCAGGGCTTTCATCGGGCGTTGACCGTTGGCGATGCTGACCACGGGCCTTTCGAACACAGTCATGTCCTGGATCAGGCGCTCCAGATCGGCGTCGTCGTCGACCGTGATTTCGTGTTCGATCCAGTCGGAAAGCGGAATGTTGCGGAAATACATCCGTTCCTGCAGCACCAGGCTCTTCCGGGGGTTGGCCAGGCGCCGGTTCTCGCGTGTATAGTGGCGCTGCTCCACCTTCATCTCGCCAAGAAATGCGTCCAGCGCCTCACGGTGCGCGCGTTCCTGCGCTGCGCGCATGGCGGTCTGCAACTGCGCTTCCATGGCTTCCCGTTCGGCTTGGATGGCGCCCTTATCCGCCGCGATGCGCTCGCGCGCTTCGGCCAGCTTGACCTCCATCCGCGATTGCATGACGAACCAGGCCAAAATACCGGTTGCGACAGCCGCGAATACGGGCAGTCCAATCCACAGTGCTGCTTCCATGGGTCAATGCTAACCGCCCCCAGCCAGGGAATGCTAGCTGCCGAAAGTAAACAC
>DASWZP010000145.1:0-2148 GCA_036404395.1 Bryobacteraceae bacterium
ATCCTCTCCGGTCTCGACCGATTCCGCCTGGAAGCAGCGCAGACAGTACACCGCCTGCACGAACGGATCGAAAACCAGCCACGTCGCGCCCAGCACGACCAGGAGGAAGAGACGGTTCTCGAAGAAGTTCGAGCCGCTGCGGGTGAACGTCGATTCGTACCCGGTCAGCATCTTGACGAGTTGCGGAAGAATGATGAGGGTGATCGCCACATTCAGCATGGTGATCAGCGAGAGCAGAAGCAGCAGGAACTGGAGCAGCCAGCACTGGAACTTGTCGCGGCCCGCCAGGCGGCGCGCTTTGGCGATCGCCGCGAGCGGATCGAGGTCCTCGCGATCGGCCAGCACCGCGGCGTTGCGGTAGAACTCGACCGTGGTGGCGAAAGGGAAGACCGCCACCAGCGAAAGAGGCAGCATCAGGGGCTTGGTGGCCGCCAGGAACGCCTGGTTCGCCACCAGGCGCCAGACCCGCTGTCCGTTCCAGGGCCTGTCCGCGGCGCCGCTGAGCGACCGGTCGAGGCGCCCCGCGAATACGCTGCGCCAGCAGTTCATCCAAATCAGCAGCAGCGCCACCGCCAGCGATTCGGCGGCGCAGGCGAGATCGGACATGGGAGGATGCGTCAGGCGGTTCCAGAACACCAGCAACATCAGGGCGAACGGAACGCTGCCGGTCCAATGGCACAGCAAGGTATCGAGCGAAGCGCGGCGCAACAAATGGGCGGCGTCTTCCAGCAGCGACACGGGGCCGGGCGGTTCTAGCGGTCTTGCCATGCCATGCGCTCCGAGCGTTCCGTGATGGTGATCAAACTCTCGCCGGCGCCAAAAAAAATGGCCCAGGCCAGCATCACGCCGGCCAGGGTCAGCCCCAAGGCCGCCAGGCGGCGGAACTTCCCGCGCCGGGCCGCCGCGGCGAGCGCGATATTCCGCAGACAAGTGGCGCACAACAGGCGGGACTCGTGCTCGGTCACGCATTCGCGGCAGAAGCTCCGCCCGCACTGCGGGCACCGGCACACCGCCTCACGCGCCTCGTGATTCCAGCACCGTTGTTGGAGGGCGAGTTGGTTCATGGGTGGAAAGTCAGAGGCAATTCAACGACCGCTTCCTCCCGGTCCGTTGCGCGCTGCGACCGGGAAGGACGCGTGTTCGATCCGAGCCGCGACCGTCAGGGAGCGGTCCTCGAGCGACGATTAAGGTTCCGGCGTTTCCCTCACACATTGAAGGAAACCTTCTCTTCGGATGGCCGCTCCCCGAGCAGCAGCAGTCCTGCTCCCGCCAATCCAAGCAACAGGCCCATTCCGCCGGCAAACCCGCGCGCCATGGGGTAGTTGAGCAGTCCCAATGGCTGCATCTGGGCCGGCGCCAGACCGGGATTTTTCGATCGCGCATTCTGGTAGCTGATCGCCATCGCCGCCCCCATTTGAACCGCATAATACCAGATGCCGATGGACGCCAACGTGACGATCGCCAGGTTGCGCATGGACGGCAGCAGTTTACCCAAATAGCTTTCCACCAGGACGGCCACCGCCGCGGCAATCTGCAGCAGAAGGAAACCCAGCAGAACCCAGCGTCCCACGTTCGCGCTCACCCCGAGCGTCAGCAAATCGGCGAGACCTCCCAGGCACAGGCTGGCGACGAATAGAAAGGCTGCCGGGGTGCGCGTCGTCTTTGCCGGCGGCGGAGGCGGAGCGAGCGGCGCAGCCGTGCCCGGCAGCGCGAGCCCGACTCTGCCTTCGGGCAGCGGCCCGATCCGCTTGTCTTCCACCGCCTCGGCCCAATTGCCCTCGATAGCGCCCTGCGCCTGGGCCAGATAGGGTTCCACCTTCTTGAGAAAGCGCCGCGCCGTCCAGGTGCGATAGAGCGACGGAAGCTCATCGGAGCTGACCGCGGTGTAGATGCGGCACCGGCAGCTCCAGCCCGCGGAGACGTAGACCCATGCGATCGACAATGCAGCCGCCAGGGTCCAACAAATCCAGGTGAGGCTGAGATGGTGACGAGATTCCAGCGCCTTGGCACTCCCGAACGCAATCCACCACAGCAAAGCGATCAGCACCGAACGCGTCGAAATGTGGAAGCGCGAGGCACTGGCCGTCACGATGGCCTGGATGTCGCGAAAGTAGAATCGCTTGTACTCTTCCCGAAAGCGCGCGGATT
>DASWZP010000146.1:0-6700 GCA_036404395.1 Bryobacteraceae bacterium
CGACCCGCGCTACAAATCCTGCACCGCGTTCATCGCCGACGTGGCCCGCCAGCGTTTCGGTTTCGCCGCGCTGGACTTGAGCGAGCTGGTCGAGTGGTCGCTGATCATCGACGGCGCTCAATACCCGGACGCCCGGACGGCAGTGGAGCTGGGCGCTCCGGCGATGAAGCTGACGCTGGTCATCGAAGCCGCCCAGGGCTCCGATATCGTGCAGAAGATCATCGGGCAGATGCAACATGCGCGTCTGGAGGAGATCGTCGCCGATCCGGAGATTCAGGCGCTGTATCGGCCGCTTTACCAACGGCATCTGGATTCGATCGAGATCATCCGGGATAGGGCCGAGCAGCAGGACGGCGTGGTCTACTTCGACTTGTCGGGCCATGACGTTGAGGGCTACAACAAGTTCATACCGTATTTCCTGTTCCCGTCCTCGACCTACACGGTTTCGGTCAGCCCGTCGAGCACTCGCACCAAGATCTCAGTCGGCTCCAATCCGTGGACTCTGGCGGAACCGAAACACAACCTGGCCACGATTTGCGAACGCTACGGCGGCGGCGGCCACGCCCGCGTGGGCGCGATCAGCCTGGAGCCGGGCGCCGTCGAGAAGGCCCGCGCCGTGGCGGCGGAGATTGTGGAGGAGCTGAAGAGCTAGCGGCGGTGGGGCGTGCTTCAGAGCTTGCTGAAAAACACGAAAAGCATCATGGCCACGGATAAACACAGATGAGCACAGATTGAAAAGAACTGGTTTATCCGTGTTCATCCGTGGTTCCAAAAATGTTTTTTCGGACTTTTTCAGCAGCTTCTTCAGCTTGCCAACGCCCGCTTGCGGGCGTAATTCTTCTCACAGCGCCGTCAGTCGCTTCGCCGGTGCCTTGCGCCGCCGCCCAGGCCGCCCAGGTCGATCACTACCGCGATCACCAGGATCAGCGCGTTGATGCCCACCATCGGCCGGTGAGTGTTCGTCAGCCACGCGTAGACGATCGTCGTCAGCGGCAGAAATATGAATCCCAGCACCGGCAGCAGGAGGCCATGGTAAGCCCGCTGAAGATAGTTGCTGAGTAGAAACATCGCCACCATCACGATGCGCGGAAACGCCAGTACGACCACAAGCAGCAAGCAGGGCATGGATTCATGTTACCGAATCGGCCGGTGGGGAAGGGAAGGCGGCGCGATCTGCCGTTGCCCGCGGTTCAGAACGGGCGGCGGGCTTTGCTGGTGGCCGTGGGGATGCTGAAGCGGACGATGTCGCCGATCGCCTCAGTGAACCAGATCGCACCGTCCGGGCCGGCCGCGAGCCATCCGGGATATGCGGGAGCGGAGGGCGCATTCCCCGTAACCGGGGGGGCAACAATGCGCGTCTGAACAGGTCCCTGGGAGTACTCGGTGATGGCGCCGTCCAGCGTGATGCGGCCAATCCGGTTGGTGATGGCGCCTTCGGTGAACCACACTGCGCCATCCGGCCCGATGGTGAGCCCCAGCGGGTAAGCGATGCCGGTGGGAATCGTGAACTCCGTTATATTACCGCTGGTGTCGCTTCTGCCAATCTTGTTTCCCGCCCACTCGGTGAACCAGAGCGCGTTATCCGGTCCTTTGAGAATGGCCGAAGGAAGGGATCCCGGCGTAGCCAGCGGAAACTCGGTGACCTCGCCGCTCGGAGTCATCTGTCCGATATTACTGCCGGCCTCTTCGGTGAACCAGAGGTTGCCGTCGGGCCCGGTCGCGATGCCGTACGCTCCGGCCGGCTGGGTGGGGATCGCGTACTCCACAATCGCGCCGGCCGTGGTGATGCGTCCGATCGTGTTGGTGGCCGACTCGGTAAACCACAGTGCGCCATCGGGGCCGGTTGTGATCCCGAGCGGGAACGCCGATGGGGTGGGCACCGCGTACTCGGTGACCGCTCCAGCCGTGGTGATGCGCCCGATCTTGTTCGCATGATACTCGGTGAACCAGAGCGCCCCATCCGGACCGGCGGTGATCGAGTAAGGGCAACTGGAGACCGTGAGCCCGGAGTATTCGGTGATGGCTCCGCTGGTCGAAATGCGTCCAATCTTGTTGTTGTTGTATTCGGTGAACCAGAGCGCGCCGTCCGGGCCGGCGGTGATTCCCTTGGGCTGGCTGTAGCTGACGGGCAATTGATAGGCCGTGAAGGTCTGCGCGGACACGATTGCCGCCGCGCCCAACCACAGCGCCGCCGCTACAAGCCTTTTTCCGATACCAAACGCGCGTCCACTCATTTGCCTGCCCCTGTTGTGCCGGCGGTGTGCCGGGTTCTCCCCTCAATAGTAGCGCAGGTATGAGTGCCCGTAAGTGTGAAGCGAGCGCCCGCTGTTGCGGTTTTGGCAACGGCTGGCCAGGCGCTCACGGAGGCTCAACAGTAGCCGGGGATCTGCTTCCCGGTGCCCTGCGCAAGCATCTAATAAGAGGGTTGGCAGGCCGGGGGCCTGCTCCACTATGAGGATGCTGGGGTGAAAAACCAAGTCGAGCCAGGTCCGGATCGGGCGCCGGGCGTACACCGGGTGGTGATTGTCGGCGGTGGTTTCGCCGGCCTTTACGCGGCCAAGCGGCTGGGGAAGGCCCCGCTCGCGCTCACCCTTATCGATCAGCGCAATTTCCATCTCTTTCAGCCGCTGCTTTACCAGGTAGCCACGGGCGGGCTTTCGCCGGGTGAGATCGCATCGCCGCTGCGCGTGGTCTTGCGCGGCCATCGCAATACGGAAGTGCTGCTGGGAGAGGTAGTGGATTTCGATATCGCCAACCGGCGCGTGATCCTTGCCGACGGCGAGCGGCCCTATGACGACCTGGTGATCGCTACTGGCGCCAGCCATACCTATTTCGGCCACGACGAGTGGGAGCCGCTGGCGCCCGGCTTGAAGACCGTCGAGGACGCCACCGAAATCCGCCGCCGCATCCTGCTGGCTTTTGAAGAGGCTGAGCGCGAGCCGGACCCCGCGCAGCGCCATGCCTGGCTCACATTTGTGATCGTCGGCGGCGGCCCGACTGGCGTCGAACTTGCCGGGGCACTGGGCGAAATCGCCAACGATACGCTGCGGCATGATTTCCATCACATCAACCCGGCCGAATCGCGGATCCTGCTGATCGAAGGCGAAGACCGCGTGCTGCCTTCCTTCGCGCCGGACCTCTCGCACAAAGCCGAGCGGCAGCTCATCGCCCTCGGCGTGCGTCCGCGCCTGGGCGCGCGCGTCACCGCGATTGACGCCGAAGGAGTCACCGTCGAGGCCGCCGGGCAGACCGAGCATATTGCCACCCGTACCGTCCTTTGGGCGGCGGGCGTGCGCGCTTCCAGTTTGGGCCGGAAACTGGCGGAACGCGCCGGCGCACCGCTCGACCGCGCCGGAAGAGTGCTGGTCGAGCCGGACTTGAGCGTTACCGGCCATCCGGAGATTCACGTCATCGGCGACTTGGCGAGCCTCGCCCAGGACGGCAAGCCGCTGCCCGGCCTGGCGCCGGTAGCCATGCAGCAGGGCCGCTACGTGGCCGATCTGCTGGTGCGGAAACTGCGCGGCCAATCCATGCGCCCCTTCCGCTACTTCGACAAAGGCGCCCTGGCCACCATCGGCAGGAACCGGGCCGTGGCGCAATTCGGCAGCCTGCACGTGTCCGGTTTCCCGGCCTGGTTCCTGTGGGTATTCGTGCACCTGATGTACCTGGTGGAATTCGAAAACCGTCTGCTGGTCTTCGTCGAGTGGGTGTACAACTATATCACCCGCAACCGCGGTGCGCGGTTGATTACGAATAACCGGGACTGAAGGCCGCGAAAGCGGTAGCAGTGGGCCGCGCTCGGGTAAACTGAAAGCATGTTTTTCCGCAAGAAATCGCCGTTGCCGCAGGTGGGCACGCGGGCGCCGGAATTCCGGCTGGCGCGGCTGGAGGGCGGGGAAGTTGCGCTCGCCGATCTGCTGGCAACCGGCCCAGTGGCGCTGGCGTTCTTCAAGGTATCGTGTCCGGTGTGCCAGATGACGCTGCCGTTTCTCGACCGCATTCACGGTGGCAGCGGTTTGCGCGTTTACGGCATTTCGCAGAACGACGCAGCGGACACGCGCGAGTTTGCCCGAGAGTACGGCTTGCGGTTTCGCATGCTGCTGGATTCGGAAGACGATCGTTTCCCGGTCAGCAATGCGTATGGAATCTCACACGTGCCGACCACGTTTCTGGTCGAACCCGATGGAATGGTGGGGCGGGTGATCGAAGGCTGGATCAAACAGGACATCCTCTGGCTGGGCGCGCGCGGCGGCGTGAACCCGGTTGGCAGCGAAGACCACGTGCCGGAATGGAAGGCTGGTTGAGGCTCGCGCAACTAGGCTCCCGTGCGGAGCCACGCTACAATAAAATCAGACTCCATGTCCACCAAGATCGATGTATTCGGAGCCGCCGCGGCCATCGCCAAAGGCATGAGCGTCACGCTGAAGGAGATGCTGTCGCCCACCGTCACCGAATACTACCCGGATGAGCCGGCCAAGTTCGAAGAGCGGTTCCGCGGCGTCCACGTGCTGCAGCGCGACGTCAACGGCATGGAGAAATGCGTGGCGTGTTTCCTGTGCGCCGCGGCGTGCCCTTCCAATTGCATCTACATTGAGGCAGCGGAGAACACTGAACGCGAGCGCATCTCCGGCGGCGAGCGCTACGCCAAGGTCTACAACATCGATTACAACCGCTGCATCTTCTGCGGCTATTGCGTGGAAGCCTGCCCGACCGACGCCATCACCCACGGCCACGGTTTCGAGGTGGCCAGCTACAACACCTCGACCCTGATCAAGCGCAAGGAAGACCTGCTGGCGCCGGTCCCGGCCGGAGCCATGCCGCCGGTCGTGGAGCCGGAGCGGCCCGAGGCCGACTGAGCGCGCACTTGCCTAAACTCGGGAAAGCAATCCTGGGTGACGCTCGTGCACGGTCAGGATCAACTCGCCGAACAGCGTATTGGCCCAGGCAAACCAGGAGCGCGTGAACCGGCCGGCGTCGTCCTTGAAAAAGGATTCGTGCATCAAGCCGGTGCCTGCGTGCGTGTTCTTAAGCATCTTCAGGCACGCAGAGATTTCGACTTCGCTGCGGCTGGTCAAGGCGCGGGTGACGATGCCCAGCGGCCAGATCATGCCCAGCCCGGAATGGGGGCCTCCCAATCCTTCGGCGGCGGTTCCTCGGTAATAATATGGATTATCCTCGCTCAACACCCAGGCGCGGGTGTGCTGGTACACGGGATCGTCCGCCGCGCAGCAGCCCAGATAGGGCAGCGACAGCAGGCTGGGCACGTTGGCATCGTCGATGAACAGTTGATTGCCGAAGCCGTCCACCTCGTAGGCCCAGGTCTCGCCATAGCGCGGACGGACGGCCTTGGCGTGTTTGTCGAGGGCCTCGCTCACCTCGGCCGCCAACTCCCGGCACTCCCGCGCAAACCCCTTGTCCGGTAATTCCGCGTCGAAAACCGCAGCGAGCTGCCCGAGGGAGGCGACTGCGAACAGGTTCGAGGGAACCAGGAAGGGGAAAACGCAGGCATCGTCCGAGGGCCGAAAGCCGGAATGGATCAGGCCGCAGGGGCGCGCGGGATTGCCGAATCCGTCCTGCGGCAGCGAATCGTAGGGATTGGCGGCCGCTCGCTGGAAGGAGTACGGGCCGCGGCCGCGCAGCCGTTGTTGCTCACGAAAGGTCTGCACGATGAGCGCCGCGGCGCGCCGCCAGTGGGTATCGAAGCAGGAACTGTCGCCCGTCGTTTTCCAATAGCCGTGCGCCAGGCGGATGGCGTAGCACAGCGAATCGATTTCCCACTTGCGCTCATGCAACTCGGGCTTCATGTGCGTGAGGTCCTTGTCAAACTCGCTGCCGGTCGGACCGTAGTTGAAGGCGTTCGCGTAGGGATCGATGAGAACGCAGCGGGTCTGCCGGTTGACGACGCCGGCCAGCAGCGTCTGGAGCCGCCGGTCCTCGCGGGCCAGTGGCAGGTAGGGCCAGACCTGGGCGGTGGAGTCCCGCAACCACATCGCGTCGATGTCGCCGGTGATGACGAAGGTGTCGGGCTTGCCGTCCAACTGGCCAGGGCGCACGGTGGTATCGAGGGTATTCGGGAAGCAGTTCCCGAACAGCCAGGCCAGTTCGGGATCGGCGATGGAGTTCTGCATCTGCCGGATCTTGGCTTCCACGGCCTCGCTCGAGAATTTGCGCTCGGCCGGTGGCGGCCGGCGGCTGGGACGCTCCGGCACGGCCGCAGCCCCGCGTGCCAGGACGGCGGCGGCGGATTGCAGGAAGAGGCGTCGCGTAGGCATGATGAGAGTCCTTTATAGCGCGCGGCGGAGGAAACGCGGTAATAGCGTTGCGGGAGCCGCTGCCTGGTTGCTACACTGGGATTCCCCGGCCAGGTAGCTCAGTTGGTAGAGCGCAGCCCTGAAAAGGCTGGCGTCGGGGGTTCAATTCCCTCCCTGGCCACCACTTATTCATTGTTATCAGCGGATTACGAGCTTTCTGTGTCACCTTGGGAGTAACGCCGGTGCACGTACGCTCTGAGCAAGCAACCTGCCGTATATCAATGAGATGGATATCGGTGCAGCGCAGCCCAGCAGGGGTTGGCGTCCGCCAACAATTACGGCAAGTCATCGAAAAATCGTTGTTATCACCAGCACAGGAGACGCGCGGCCAAGCAATGCTTCCAGCGCCGCGCCCGTCGCACGGTCCACCTCCGCGTGCAGGCTGTTAC
>DASWZP010000147.1:0-9325 GCA_036404395.1 Bryobacteraceae bacterium
AAGTGGTGACGACCGGGCCGGGATTGATCTGGACCACGTTGCCGAGCACGTTGAACTCTTCGAACTTGGCCTTGATGCGGCCGGCGGTGTCCTTGAGCTCCTGCTCGTCGTAGGAGCTGCGGCCGGGCACTTCGTTGAGCAACTCGGTGGAAGGCAGGTCGTACATCATGCGGCGCGGCTCGGACGGCGCCAGCGGAAGCTCGGTGGGAAGCGGCAGCAGGGCGGGCGCGGGCGCCGCGGCAAGGTCCTCGATCGGGCAGATGGGGATGTCGGCGATGGCTTCGAATGCGGCGGGTGCATCCATGCTGGCAGTCTCGCGCGTTTGCCAGGGGGGAGCTTCGTCGGGCTCGGCCGCCATGGGCGGAGCGGCGATGGTAGCGGATTTTTCCTTCTTGAGGCGCTTGGTTTGCGCGGTATCTGCGCGGTTCTTCGCGGCCAGGGCGCGGCGCTCGGCGCGCAGGCGCGCTTTCTCGATGGCGCGGGCGCGCCTGCGCTCGCGCCATGCGCGCCAGGAGAGCGCCACGCGGCGGAGCACCGCGGCTGGACCGGCGAACCACGAACGGGTCATTTCGAGCGCGAAGCTCGAAACCAGGTAGAGGGAAATCACCAGCGCGGTGGCCGTCACCAAGAGCGCACCGGCCAGATTCAGCGCGCCCACCAGAGAAGTGGCCAGCGCCAGGCCGAGCGTGCCGCCCATGCGCACCGTGCCGCCGAACAAACGCAGCGGTATAAACGAGAGGGCCGTGCTCGAGGCCAGCGAGAGCAGCACGGCGCCCGAAATCTTCATCGCGCCGGCGTGCAGTTCGTCGGAGCGGATCCATTTCCAAGCCAGGCCGAAGAGCAGCAGCGGAAATAAAAACGCCGATGCGCCGAACACCTGTAGACAGAGATCGGACAGGTACGCGCCTGGGTAGCCGATTAAGTTGAGAGGGCGGGAAGATGCGGCCGTGTTCCAGGAAGGATCCTGAACATGGTACGAAATCAGACTCAACAGCGTCACCATTCCCGCGAACAAGAGCAGGAAACCGGTGGCTTCGTTCAGCCTTTTATGCTGGGTCGGCGATAAAAGCTTCATCACGCTGGCCGGCGGATGAAAGCCAGAGCAAGTATTATTATGCCAAAAACAATGCGATAGTAGGCGAACGGTTTTAAACCACTGCGACGCAAATAATGCAGGAACCAGGCGATCACGGCGCAGCCGGAAAGCGCGCTGACGGCTACGCCCACCACGAAATTGGTGGTGATGAGGTCATGCAGGTGATGCGCTTTGTGCATGTCCCAGAGAGTCTTGGCGGCGGCGGCGCCGATGACGGGCGTGGAAAGCAGGAACGAGAATCGCGCGGCGGTCGGGCGGTCGAGATTGCGGAAGAGGCCTGCGCTGATGGTGATGCCGCTGCGCGAAACGCCGGGAACCACGGCGAGCGCCTGCGCGAGGCCGATCGACAACGCGTCCGGGGCGCCCACGGACGACATGTCGCGCTGCTGGCGCGCCGCGTTTTCCGCCAGCCACATCAGCACGCCGATGGCGATCAGCATGGTGCCGATGACGAACGGGTTGCGCCATGCGCCCTCGGCCTGTTTGTTAAATAGCAGGCCAGTCACGCCCACCGGAATGGCGGCGACCGCCAGCAGCCAGAGCAGCATGTGGTTGTGCTTGAGCTGCTCGTCGTGGCCGGCGCGCATTCCCAGCCCCTGGCCGACGATCTGGACCCAATCCTTGAAGAAGTACAGCAGCACGGAGAGCAGCGTGCCGATGTGGAGCATGATGTCGAAGTCCAGGCCTTCGGTGTTCCAGCCGAGAAGCCAGGAGGTGAGGTAGAGGTGCGCGGTGCTGGAAACGGGCAGAAACTCGGTCAGCCCCTGCACGATGGCCAGCAGGATCACCTGGTAGATTGGCATAAGCAACCAGGGTAAGGCATCGGAGAAAAAATTGGCAAGTGCGAATGGCCGCGATGCGCAGCTCAAACATCGTGACAGCAACGATGGTGATGCTATGATAGCAATTGTGAGAACCACCGTCACTTTGGATCCCGACGTCGAGAGGCTGCTGCGGACCTCCATGCGCGAGCGCGGGATCTCGTTCAAAGAGGCTCTCAACGAGGCTGCACGGTCCGGGTTGCTGCGCGGGAAGCAGCGCGCGCCCCGGAAGTTCGTGCAGAAATCGTTCCGGCTGGGAGACGGGCAGGGGTTCCGCTGGGACAAAGCCCTGGCCCTGGCAGAGGCAATGGAAGACGAAGAGATCGGCCGGAAGCTAAGCTTGCGCCAATGATCCTGGTCGACGCCAACCTGCTGATTTACGCAGTCAACCAGGACGCTCCCATGCACCGCCGCGCGAAATCCTGGTTGGAATCGGCGCTGGCGGGGCCGGAGACGGTGGCGTTTTCCTGGAACGTGCTGCTGGCGTTCCTCAGATTAACCACCCGGCCGGGTCTGTTTCGCCGTCCGCTATCGTGGGCAACCGCCTTCGATCTGATCGCCGCGTGGCTGGACCAGCCTTCCGCGACAGTGGTATCGGCCGGTCCGCGACACCTGCGAATTCTGCGCGAACTGCTGCTGCCGCTGGGCGCGGGCGGCAATCTCACATCCGATGCGCACCTGGCGGCGCTGGCTATAGAACACGGCGCCGAGTTGTGCTCCTCGGACGCGGACTTCGCCCGGTTCCCAGGGCTCGAGTGGCGCAACCCGCTGGGGTAGCGGGCTTAGCCGTCAGTGCGATTTCTTCGGCGAGTACTTGGCGAGCAGGTCCAGCAGTTTTCGCGCGGCGGCCGGCGGGGTCGCGCCGCTCGAGAGGATCTGCCGGCCGGTCCACGGGTTGCCATACATGTTGCGGTTCTCGTCGACATCGCTGCGCAACGTCGCACCGTCGAGCGAGGCGCCGGCGAAAACGCCCTTGGATCGCGACCAGGAGAGAATCTCGGCGGTCATCGTGGCATCGGTTTGCGCGGTGGCGTCGCGGCCCAATGGGCCCACCGCGGCGGTGGCCTCGCCGCCGATGGTGAAGTTGTCCTGGGTGAGGCGTTTCATGCCGCGCTCGTTCATCACCAGCAGAACCACGTCGGATGAGGAGAAGCCGATCTGCAGGCCAAAGCTGCCGCCTTCGATGCGAATCGCGGCGGGCGGTCCCCAGCCCTGGCCACTGTCGGCGCGGCATACGGCATATCCCCTGCCAAACTTGCCGCCAACCATGAAAGCGCCTTTCTTCAATCCAGGCACCAGCACGACGCAGGATGCCTTGTCGAGGAAGCGCTGCGGGAGCGCGCGATCCGGAGCGGTCATGATCTCAGTGAACAGCGTAGCGGCATCCGCCAGCCGCTCATCGGTCTTGCGCGTATCTTCTTCGGCGGCCAGAAAGGTCGCGCCCAAGGTTATGGCCAACGTCAACGTGAGCAGTCGCATGACTTTATGGTAGCGTGAGCCGGAACGACGAGGCAGGGCTGGGCTGCGGGCCGGGCATGCCCGGCCCCTACAGCGCGGTTAGGAAGATCGGCGGGTGAGTGTAAATCCCGGGCCGGGATCTTTGTCCGCTTCCTGGCCGCCGAGTTTCCACAGGCGCGCCTCGTTTGGTCCGGCAAGCTCCATACGGAAGGTGACGTTGGGACCGGGTTCCGCGCAGTCGTGGCATGGGGGCTGAACTTCAAACGTGAGGGTCTTCGCTTCAGCGCGCGGCGCCAGCAGCGGCACGGGATCCTCTGCCGTTACACGCACCAGACTACCGGCGTTATCGCGTTCCTGAACATAGAACACAACCGTGCCGCCGATCCTTCCGCCGGCCTCATCAATCTTGAGATCGATTCCGGGATGGTCGTTCAGCTTGCCGGTCCAGGTTCCGGTGAACGGAGAGTTCGCGTGAACCGTAGCTGCAGCGGCGGGCCCAGTTTGGCGAATGAGCTTTAACACCGGTCCCGGCTCTTTGCCGGCCTGCTGGTCGTCCAGCTTCCACAGGCGCAACTCATCGGGGCCGGCAACCTCGACGCGGAATTTGGCATTCGGACCGAGTTCCGCGCATTCGTGGCATTTGTGATGCAGGGCTTCAAAGGTGAGTGTCTTGCCTTCTACGCGCGGCGCCAGCAAACCCACGGGATACTCGGCCGTGACACGCCACGGGCTATTGGCGTCGGGGCGTTCCTGAAAGTAGAACACGATGGTGCCGCTGATTTTTCCGCCGGCGTCATCGATCTTGAGACCGATTGCGGGAAGGTCATTCAGCTTGCCTTCCCATGTTCCGGCGAACAGGGAGTTCGTGTTAACCATGGCTGGAGACTGAGCGATGGCGAGAGCTGCGGCGCATGCCAGTGCTGCCAGTGTGGCGATGATGGTTGTCAAGTTCGTTTTCACGTTACTGCCTCCTAAACTGAAGGTCCTTTGGCGCCGCCTAGAGAGGCTGTCGCCAGCATGCCGCCGAGGCCCATGGTCTCGACGGCGGAAGAAGGTACGATCACCATGGAGCCGCGCTCCTTGATGGCTTCGTAGAGCATGTTCATGGCGCGCAGGTGCAGAGCCACCGGATTGTCCTGGTAGGTGGCCGCGGCCAGCGCGAACTTGTCGGCGATTTCGGTTTCGGCCTGCCCCAGGATGTTGCGGGCCTGCCGTTCTCGTTCCGCCTGCGCCTGCCGCGACATGGCGTCTTCGAGCGCCTGCGGAATGCGCACATCGCGAATCTCCACCGACTGCACGGTGATGCCCCAGGGGTTGGTCTTCTCGTCGAGAATGCGCTGGAGCTCGTGGCCGAGCGACTCGCGTTCGGTGATCATCTGCGCCAGCTCATGCCGGCCGATCGATTCGCGCAGCGCGGTCTGGGCGCTCAGGCGGATAGCCTCGACGAAATCCTCGACTTCGAGGATGGATTTCTCGGCGTTCCAGACCAGCCAGAAGAGGATGGCATCGACATTCACCGGCACGGTGTCGCGCGTGAGCGTGGATTCGGCGGTGACGTTGGCCACGCGCACGCGCTGGTCGACGAACCGGCTGAGACTATCGACCACCGGAATGATGACGAACAGGCCGGGCCCGCGCAATCCTCGATATCGACCGAGGCGCAGAACGGCCACCTTCTCCCATTGGTCCGCGACCCGGATGGCGAACAGCAGGTAGAGGCCGAGCAGCGCGCCGCCGGCCAGACCTGCCGGCGACCTGGTCCCGGTGGTGATCACCCATCCCGCGACGATCGCGATGACAAACAGCGCCACCCCGACGTTGCTGAGCCTGAGCCGCTCGAAAATGTTCGGTGTCATGGGGTTATCTCCTTTTCGATTGCGCATCGTTCGAATCGTCGCGCAGTTGTTCTAACAGATTGCCGACCGTGAAGCCGGCCGCGCCCGCGCGCGCCACGAACTCGGCCACCAATTGGGCGAGCTGGCGCTGGCGCTCGGCGTCGTCGCGCTTCACCTTTTGCCGGCTGATGAAAGTGCCGGTCCCTTGCTGCGTTTCCAGAATCCCGCGGATTTCCAGTTCGCGATAAGCGCGCGCCACCGTGTTGGGGTTGATGGAAAGGTCCACCGCTACCTGGCGGACGGTGGGAAGCTGGTCGCCCGCCGCCAGCGCGCCCGCCGCCATTCCCCCGGTCACCTGATCGATCAACTGCCGGTAGACCGGCATGCCGCTCTTCAGGTCCAGCCGGAAAGCGAAGGGCGGCTGCGCCGCGGGTGGCTGTTTGCTCATCTCATTTGCTAGTGTATTAGTTCATTAGTACATTGTCAAGAGTTTTTTTGGAGGGAGGGCGAAGTTTGGGGGGAAGCTTGCTGACGCGCGCGTGTCGCCGGGAAAGGCCGGCAGGGGGCCGGCCGCGGAGGGGACCCCAGGACGGGGCGTCCGCCCCGCGGTATCGGTTACGCTTCGAGCTTCGCGCTCAGCGTGATCTTGGTGTTGTAGAGCTTCGAGACCGGACAGCCGGATTTGGCATTGGCCACGGCCTGGTCGAAGGCCGCCTGGCTGGCGCCGGGCACTTTGGCCTTGAGCTCCAGGTGGCTTTCGGTGATCGCGAAGCCTTCGCCAACCTTTTCCAAGCTGATCGAGCAAGTAGTTTCCAAGCTCTCGGCGACCAGGTTGGCCTGGCCCAGTTGGGCGGAGAGTGCCATGGT
Source organism: Bryobacteraceae bacterium (assembly GCA_036404395.1). Taxonomy (GTDB): domain Bacteria; phylum Acidobacteriota; class Terriglobia; order Bryobacterales; family Bryobacteraceae; genus Bog-375. The sequence continues at coordinate 6,078 of DASWZP010000147.1, forward strand.
GAAGCAGCCTGCGTGGGCCGCCGCCAGAAGCTCTTCGGGATTGGTCCCCTTGCCGTTTTCAAAGCGGGTGCTGAAGGAATACTGTGAATTCTCCAACACTCCGCTGGCGGTGGATACGGTGCCCTTGCCGGTTTTCAAATCGCCGCGCCATTCGGCGCTCGCTGTACGTTTCACGTTGGTGCTGCCTCCTTGATTCCGGATGAGGCAGGCGGCAAAAAGTTGCAGGAAATAGCGGGCGACCCCCGCGGAGCCGGTGAGGGAACGCGCCCGCAAGCGGGCGTCGGCAAGCTAAAGCATGCGCCACCAATCACGCGGCGGTGTTGATCGGCGCCGGGTGGGACGATTCGTAGGCGCGGATGGCGCCGTCCTGCTTGAGGATGTAGCCCAACTCATCCACGCCTTCGAGCAGGCAGTGTTTGGCGAAAGCGTCGATGGGGAAGGGAACCGACCGGCCGGCCGGCGTGGTGAGCGTCTGCGCCGCGAGATCGATTTCGACGGTGGCATCGGGGTTGGCGGCGACCGCGGCAAACAGCTCGGCATGTACGTCGGGTGGCACGGCGATGGGCAGCAGCGAGTTTTTCAGCGCATTTCCCGTGAAGATATCGGCGAACGAAGTGCTGATCACGGCGCGGAAGCCGAACTGGGTGAGCGCCCAAGGGGCGTGCTCGCGCGAGCTGCCGCAGCCGAAATTGTCGCCGGCCAGCAGCACCTGCGCGCCCGCCACGCGGGGCTGGTTGAGAATGAAATCGGGCTTCGCGTTGCCCTGCGCATCGTAGCGCCAGTCGCAGAACAACTGGCGGTCGAGGCCCTCCTTGGAAGTGGTCTTCAGGAAGCGCGCCGGAATGATCTGGTCGGTATCGATGTTGTTGATGGCGAGCGGAACCAGGCGGCTGCGGAAATTGGTGAACGGGCGCATCAGAGTGTCCTCCCGACGTTCGGTAACTTGTGCAGAACGGGCGTCTCGTCACCATTGAGCAGTGTCCTCACGTCGGTGACCACGCCGGTGATGGCGCTGGCCGCGGCGGTCAGCGGGCTGGCCAGAAATGTGCGGCCGCCTTTGCCTTGCCGGCCTTCGAAATTGCGGTTGCTGGTGGAGACGCTGTATTCGCCGGGCGCCAACTGATCGCCGTTCATGGCGATGCACATCGAGCAGCCCGCGTCGCGCCACTCGCAACCGGCGGCGAGGAAAATATCGGGCAGACCTTCGGCGATGGCCTGGCGCTTGACCTCCTGCGACCCGGGCACCACCAGCACTCGCAGCTTGGGATTCACCTTGCGGCCCTTGAAGACCGCCGCGGCGGCGCGCAGATCGGAGATGCGGGAATTGGTGCAGCTTCCGATGAAGACCACGTCGAGCGCGTGGCCGGCCAGCGGTTTGCCGCCTTCGAGGCCCATGTAGGCGAGCGCCTTCGAGATGGAATCGCGCGCCATCGGATCGGCAACTTCCGCCGGATCGGGCAGCGGCGCATTGATCGGCATGCCCATTCCGGGATTGGTGCCGTAAGTGATCATCGGTTCGAGCGCATCGGCATCGATGGTGACCTGGCGGTCGTAGACCGCGCCAGCGTCAGTCGGCAGTTGCTTCCAGCGCGCCAGCGCCGCATCCCATGCGGCGCCCTGGGGAGCGTGGGGCCGGCCGCAAAGGTATTCAAACGTAGTGTCATCGGGCGCGATCAGGCCGGCGCGCGCGCCGCCTTCGATCGACATATTGCATACCGTCATGCGCTCTTCCATGCCCAGCGCGCGAATGCCGCTGCCGGTGAATTCGAAGACACATCCGGTGCCGCCGCCCACGCCGATCTTCGCGATGAGAGCCAGGATGATGTCCTTGGCGGAGACGCCGCGGCCGAGCGTTCCCTCGACCTTCACTTCAAACGTTTTCGACTTGCGCTGTAACAAACATTGCGTGGCCAGCACGTTCTCGACTTCACTGGTGCCAATGCCGAAGGCCAGCGCGCCGAAAGCGCCGTGCGTAGCGGTGTGGCTGTCGCCGCAGACCACAGTCATGCCCGGCTGCGTGAGGCCCAACTCTGGGCCGATCACATGGACGATGCCCTGCCGGTCGCTATGCACGCCCAGGCAGCGGATGCCGAATTCGGCGCAATTGGCTTCGAGTTGGGCAAGCTGCTTGGCCGCGATCTGATCCACGATGGGCAGCGACCGGTCGGTGGTAGGAATGCTGTGATCGGCGGTGGCGATAGTGAGATCGGGCCGTCGGACCTTTAAACCGCGCTCGCGCAGGCCCTGAAAGGCTTGCGGCGAGGTGACTTCATGCACCAGGTGGAGATCGATGAACAGCAGCGCCGGCGCGCCGGGCTGCTCCTCGACCAGGTGCGAGTTCCAGAGTTTTTCGATGATGGTATGAGGCATATGAACTGGGGCCCAGAGTCAGGTGGCCAGCCGGAAACAGACTCGGCGTTCGACTCCGGATCTTCTTCTCCTATTATGGCGTAGTTCACCCGTGCGTAACTATGATGACGTATCTCCGGCGGGCCGGGCATGCCCGGCCCCTACGAGCCATTGTAGGGGCGAGGCACGCCTCGCCCGCGGATCGCGCGACAGTTCGCCATCGCGATGGCAGTGCCACACTCAGCCAGTCTCAAATTTGGCTGAGGCGGAGCTGGTAAGCTCCGCGCTCAGCCGATCGCGGCGCACACCGCATTCCCCACCTGTTGGGTGGTGGCGGGCGCGCCGGGAGGCCGTAAATCCGCGGTAACGTTGCCGCTGGCGAGGACGGCTTCAATCGCCCGATCCACCGCGCCGGCTTCTTCCTTCAATCCGAAACTGTATTCGAGCAGGGCCGCCACCGAGCCGATCGCGCCCAGCGGGTTGGCTTTGTTCTGGCCGGCGATATCGGGCGCCGAACCGTGCACCGGTTCGTACAATCCCACCCACGCCCCGGAGGGTTTCCTTCCGCCGATGGAGGCCGAGGGCAACATGCCGATGGAACCAGCCAGCACGGCGCCTTCATCGCTCAGAATGTCGCCGAACATATTCTCGGTGAGCACGATATCGAAGCGCCGCGGGTTGAGAATCAGTTGCATGGCGCAGTTATCCACCAGCAGATGATCGAGCACGACATCGGGATACTCTTTCGCCACCTCGACCACCACGCGCCGCCAGAGCTGCGAGTTTTCGAGCACGTTCGACTTATCGACCGACGTCACTTTCTTGCGCCGCCCGCGCGCCAGGTGGAAGGCCATCCGGGAAACCCGTTCGATTTCCGTGCGCGTGTAAGTCATGGTATT
>DASWZP010000148.1:0-2267 GCA_036404395.1 Bryobacteraceae bacterium
GCTCCCCATGCTACGCCGCACCGTCACTTTGATCTTGGGATGCAGCGCGCGGTACCGCTCGATGTGGCGCAGCAGATATAGCGTCGTGGATTCATTCGCGCCGACCGTCAGCCGTCCGGCTGAATTGTCGCGCAGCTCGGCTAGTGAGTTCTCCAGCTCCCGCTCCAGGCTCTCGAAACGGCGCGCAAAATCGAGCGCGCTACGGCCGGCGTCGGTCAGCAGCAGCTCCTTGCCCGAGCGGTCGATCAGCTTTTCGCCCAGCTCCAGCTCGAGCCTTTGCAGCGCCAGCGACACCGCCGGCTGCGTGCGCAGCAGCTTCTCCGCCGCGCGCGAGAAGCTCCCCTCGTTCGCCACCATCAAAAACACCTGCAACGGGTTGAGTTCCATGACAGGTTTCAGTATAACATCGGCTAATAGACACCCGTAAGATTATAAATTTGCTAAATCCGGACCCGAATGGGCATAATGCAGACAGCATGAGCGATCGAGTAATTATCTTCGATACGACGCTGCGCGACGGCGAACAGTCTCCGGGCTGCAGCATGACGGTTCCCGAGAAAGTGCGCATGGCGCGCAAGCTGGTGGAACTGGGCGCCGACATTCTGGAGGCCGGCTTCCCGATCGCCTCGGAGGGCGATTTTGAGGCGGTCCAGGCGGTGAGCCGCGAGTTCCCCGAAGCGCGCGTGGCGGGCCTGGCGCGCTGTTGCGCGATGGACGTGGAACGCGCCGTCGAGGCGCTCGAACCCGCGCGCCAGCCCCGCTTGCACACTTTCATCGCCACCAGCGATATCCACCTGAAATACAAATTACGCAAGACCCGCCAGCAGGTACTGGAAGAGGCCGTTAAGGCGGTGGAACTGGCCCGGCGTCACGTGGATGACGTCGAGTTCTCCGCCGAAGACGGCGCCCGCACGGATGTCGAATTCCTGATCGAGATTTCGAAAGCCGTGGTGGCCGCCGGCGCCGGCACCGTCAACATCCCCGATACCGTCGGCTATTCCACGCCCAAGGAATACGGCGAGCTGATCGGCAAAGTGGCCCGCGCACTCGGCTCGACCGCTATCGTCAGCGTGCATTGCCACGACGACCTGGGCCTGGCCGTCGCCAATTCTCTCACCGCCATCGAGGCCGGCGCGCGCCAGGTGGAGTGCACCATCAACGGCATCGGCGAACGCGCCGGCAATTGTTCACTCGAAGAAGTGGTCATGATCTTGAAGACCCGCGCCGACAGCTATCCTTATTACACCTCCATCAATACCGAGCATCTCTACGCGGCGAGCGAACTGTTGAGCTCCATCATCACCTTCGGCCCACAGCCGAACAAAGCCATCGTTGGGGCGAACGCCTTCGCGCACGAAGCCGGCATTCACCAGGATGGTTACCTGAAAGAGAAAACCACTTACGAGATTATCGACCCGCGCACGGTGGGCATTCCGGAAGGCAAGCTTGTGTTAGGCAAGCACAGCGGGCGCCACGCGCTCCACCAGCGGGCCCACAGCTTGGGCTACGAGCTGGACCGCCAGCAGCTCGATGCGCTTTACCACCGTTTCACCGCGGTCGCCGACCAGCGAAAAAAAGGACTCATGGATAAGGAAATCGAAACGTTGATTCAAGAAGGCCTGCACGCGAAGAGCGCGGTGGCGGGCTAGGAGATGGACCTCAACATACTGGTTTTGCCCGGCGACGGCATCGGCGAGGAAGTCACGCGCGAAGCCGTCCGGGTTCTCGGCCGCGTGGCCGGGAAGTGGCATCATAACCTCAAGCTGACGGAAGGGTTGCTCGGCGGCGTGGCAATTCATCGCACCGGCACGCCGTTCCCCGAAGAAACGGCGCGCCTGGCGGCCGAGGCCGATGCCACGCTGATGGGCGCGGTCGGGCTGCCCGAGTTCGATAGCGCTCCGCCCGAGAAGCGCCCGGAAAAAGGATTGCTGGCAATTCGACAGGCTTTAGGCGTGTACGCCAATCTGCGTCCCGTGCGCGCCTACGCCTCGCAACTGGATTCTTCGCCCTTGAAGAATCACCTGGTGGAAGGCACCGACATGATCATCGTCCGCGAACTGACGGGCGGGATCTATTACGGAACCCCGCGCGGCATCACCGAAAACGGCGGGGAAACGCGTGCGGTCAATACCATGACTTACACGCGCACGGAAATCGAACGGGTTTCCCGGATGGCCTTCCACCTGGCGCGCGGGCGGCGCAAGAAAGTGACGTCGGTCGATAAGTCGAACGTGCTCGAAAACTCGCAGCTCTGGCGGCGCGTGGTG
>DASWZP010000149.1:0-9802 GCA_036404395.1 Bryobacteraceae bacterium
TCGGCGGTCCAGGCCACGGTGCCGTCGCTGGTGATGGCCTGGACGGTGCCGTCGTTCTGGAAGGCGAAGACGTCGGCGACGCCGGATGTGCTGGGCACGGCTGGCACAATCCAATTTACACCCGATCCGTCGCCGGGGTTGCACCAAATCACCGTGCCCAGAGGCAGGGCGCCGACCCAAACGGTGACATCGGCGGACGCGGCGTTGGGCGCGGTGCCGGCGATGATGGTGACGTGTCCGGCGGCGAGGGCGGTGAGAACCGGCGGGTCATCCGTCGACAGGCTTACGACGTTCGGATTGCTGGAGGTCCAAGTCAGCCCCGTGACCGATGTGCCGGCTGCGCCGAGCGCCTGAATGGTATGGGTATCGCCCACCGACATGTTGCAGAAAATGCGTCTGTCCTCGTCTGTCCCCTTTTCCCTTTTCCTCCTTTTCCTTCAGAGCTGGGTTCCCTCGCGCTTACGGACGGATTAGGGACGCACTCGCGCGTGCCGCGCCGAGACTCATCTCGACGCCTCTTGTGCCCAAGGCCGCCGGTCGTCGGGAGGAACGCCTGCGCGCACGCACGAGCGCGTGCGCCATCTCTGCTGCGCCTTTACTCCTCCCGCAAAGTTGCGTTCGGGTCGATGTTGATGGCGCGGCGGATGGGGCCCCAGGTCGCTGCCAGGCCGGTCAGCAGCATCGCTAATGCCACCACGGCGAAATTCAGCGGGTCCGCCGGCTTGAGGCCGGGCACCAGAAACACGGCCAGCGGCTTGGTCACAAACAGCGCCACCAACAGGCCGGCTGCGGTGCCGGCGATGGTGACGCGCGTGGCATCGCGCAGCACCATTCGCGCGATAGCGCCGCGGCTGGCGCCGATCGCGACACGGACGCCGATCTCCCGCGTGCGCCGCGCCACGGAATAGGCCATTACCCCATAAAGCCCGATGCTGGCCAGCAGCAGTCCGAGAACGCCCGTCGAGCCCATCAGCAGCGCTCCCACCTGGCTGGGCAGAAATGCCAGGCCGATGCTCGAATACATCGTGTCCACCTGCGCGCCGGCCATCGGCTCGATACGATGCAGCGTGCGGCGGACGGCATCGAGCTGCAGCGCGGGCGGGATCGCCGACCGCATCACGAATTCGATGCCCGGGCGATCGTTCACGATCTGGGCGAGAGGCTCGTACAATTGCGGCTGCGGCTCTTCGCCGATGGTGAGGGTTTTGGTCCCTTCAGCCACGCCGATAATCCGATAGGGAGTCTTGCCGTCGCCTCCCCACAAGAACACCGTTCCCAGCGGCTGCCGGCTGCCCAGGTATTGCGCAACAAACGCCCGGTTCACGATCACGACCTTCTCGCCCCGATCGGCCGCGGAGAATGTCCGCCCTTCGAGCAACGGAATGCCCATGGTGCGGAAATAACCGGGCGTCACGCCATTCCAGAAGAAGAATACATCCCTCCGCTCGCGGTTATCCGCGAACAGAATTCCGACCCTGAACCGTTCGCCGCCGTTGAAGGGAACCACGCGCGCGGCGGCGGCGCTTGCGATGCCGGGAAGCGCCGCCAGAGAATCAACCACCTGATTGATGTATTCGGACTTCTTTCTCGCGTCTGCATAGCCGACGGGAGGCATGTTCACGTTCGCCCGCACCGTGTGCAGCACGTCGAAGCCCGGACTGATGGCGGTCGAATCGAGGAGATTGCGCAAGAAGAGAAACCCGGTGGTGAGGACGATCACCGAGGTCGCGATCTGCGCCGCCACCAGCGTCCGCCGCAGACGCATCTTTCGCTCGCGATGCATGTCGTGCGTGAGCGATTGCTTCATCGATTGCCACGCAGGCAGCAGCCCGCAGGCTAGTGCCGCGACTGTGGTGAGGACAGCGGCATAGGCCGCCAGCCGCCAATCCGGTTCAATCTGCAGCCGGATCGGAATCGGCAGCGGCAGGTGGATCCGCGCCAGCAATACGGCAGTGACTTCGGCGAGCGCCAGGCCCACAGACGCCCCGAGAACCGCAAGCAAAAGGCTCTCCGCAAGTAACTGCTCGAACAGCCGGCCGCGGCTGGCGCCCAGCGCGAGCCGAACGGCGATCTCGCGGCGGCGGGCCGATGCGCGCGCCAAGAGGAGGCTAGTCACGTTGACGCAGGCGATCAAAAGCACCAGCCCGGTCACAGCCAGCAGCATGGCAAAAAACACTCCGACCGCCAACATCTCCGGCTCCGACTTCAGGCGCGCGAATCCGGCGATAGGCGACACGCGAATCTCGTCGGCGTACTTGTACTGGGCCGGCATTTCCGCATCCATGCGATGAGCAACCGCCGCCAGGCCGGCCCGCGCCGCCGGGACGGACATGCCGGGCTTCAGACGCGCATAGATTGCGAGCATCGTCGAGTCCAGGTACCGCGGCAGGAAGACGTCCGGAGAGTATCCGAAGCCGATCAATCCGCGATGATGTTCCGGCAGAATTCCCACCACCGTACACCAGCGGCCGTTCAGATTGACGCTTCGTCCCACTGCCGCGGGATCGCCGCCGAGCTGTTTGCGCCAGAATGCGTAGCTCAGGACCGCGACTTCGTCCGGATCGTCGGCGAGAATACCCCGCCCGTGCAGCATCGGAATTCCCAGTGCCGTGAAGTAGTTCTTCGCCGTGTAGACGCTGAAGATCGGGCGCGTTTCGGCGCCATTGTTGAAGTTGGTGATGGCCTCTTCATCCTCGCCGGTCACATCGGCAAACAGGCCGCTCGAACGGAGGAAATCGCCGGCTTTGGGTGGGGAATTGCTGTTGCCGCCAAGTTGCACCGACACCAACGAACCTGCATCCCGCACCGATGGTTCGCTGAACAGGAATTCGACGCCGAGCGAGAACATGGCCGCGTTGACGCCGATGCCGAGACCGAGCGACAAGAGCGCCGTCAGCACCAGCACTGGACTGCGGCGCAGCCCGCGCGCGGCATAAACCAGGTCGCGCCAGAGGTTTTCGAAAAAGGTGAAGCGCCACAAATCGTATCCGTGCTCGCCGATCGCGGCGGTGTTGCCCAGCGGAATGGCGTTGTCGTGCCGGGCCGCCATTTCGCGATGAAAAGCCAGCTCGGCTTGCATATCCTGATACATTCCGCCGCGGCGGAAGAGCTTCAGAAAGAAGCGGCGCACCATTGGTCACCCCCCGAGAACCCGCGCGACGGCAGCGGAAAGACGGCTCCAGGTGGCCTCCTGCTCCGCCACCAGCTTTCGCCCGCGCCTGGTGATTTGGTAATACTTCGCCTTCCGGTTGTTTTCCGACAGGCCGGATTTCGACGTGATGGCGCCGTCGAGCTCCAAGCGCCAGAGCGCCGGATAAAGAGAGCCTTCCTCCACCTTGAGCACTTCATCGGAAAGCAGATGGATGGTCTGCGCGATTGCATAACCGTGCATCGCGCCGCGCTGGAGCGCGTGCAGGATCAGCAGATCCAGCGTGCCCTGCAACAAAGCCGGTTGAGCGGATTTCCCCATACCCCTATGACGATCTATGGGAGAGTATGACAGCCCTTCCCCGAGATTGTCAAGGGGAAAAGAAATCGGGTAGTGGGCTACTTCTTCCGGTCGTGGGCTACTTTCAAAGCCACTATCGGCCTTCCTATACAATGGTGATGTCTGCAGCGTGAGGGCGTGGTTGATTTGCCGAGAAGTGTCATAGCCGTGGGACTGGAAGCCGTCCGGAAGACGGCCGAGATTCTCGCAGCGGTGGAAATCGGCAAGACGGCGGGCGTAGGGCTGGCATCCGGCGCCCAGTGGGGTGGGGACCGCATGCTCCTGTCCGTAACGGACGGTTCCGTCCAATTCGTCGTAGGCAGCACGCTCTACGGGCAGGATCAAGCAGGCTTTCTCCTGGCGGAGTTTCCGCTCGGAGGCGCTTCCCCGTGTCGCGCTCCCTGGCTGCAGGGCCTGTCGCCGTATGAGATGCCTTTCTGTATGGGGCTGGCCGGGGAACTGCCGCTGGCTTGGCCGGGCATCGTTTCCGCCTGCGCATTTTTGGACCGGTTCAGCCATTTCTACCGGAGCCATCGGCCCCGGATCGAACTGGCGGGGCGCGAGTTGCGCTACGTTGCAGAGGGACTCCTGGCTCTTCAGCATTGGCCGGCGCTCTTCGCAACGGTGATGGATTCCATGGGCGAGTTGGCGCGTGGGAGCCTCCCCAAGGGACTGGCCGCCGCCGATCTGGGCGCTTTCTTGGGCAGGCTGCTGATTGGCACACAAGACAGCCGCCTTACCTTGGCCCGGGTGCCGGAATGCGTGCGAGCCATGTACGAGCCACCCACGCCGCTAGCCGAAGACTGCCTGCGGATTCCCCACTATCGAAGAATGCTGAAGAACCTGGAACGGTTCACGGAATCGGCTGCGCCGCTGATGGAACAACTCCGCGCGGCGCTGTGACCGATGCTCCGAGACGGGCAGGCCCGTTAAGACCTCTCCAGAAACTCTCGTCCGCACGGTAGACCAGCACCGCCAGGCAACGGGCCATGGCCTTGATCGCCGCCGCATAGGAGGGCAGCTGCCTGCGCAGGTGCCGATACCAGCCGCCAAGATAGCTCTTGCCATGTAAGAGCGTGGTGGCGGCCATGCGCAATGACATGGCAATCCCAGGAACGCCGATGGACGGGAGGCAAAGCGTCAGCGATTAAGACCCCAGCAGAATCCAGAGGGGCGCAATCCGGCCCGCGCGAGCCAAGAAAAGCGCCCCCTCCGTTTTGGCCGATCCAAACAACAGGAAAGGCGTTAGTACCAAGTTGACAGCTCCGTTCTCCGCCGGGCTCAGGCAAGGTCGTACCGATCGAGGTTCATCACCTTGTTCCACGCAGCCACGAAGTCCTTTACAAACGCCTCCTTCGAGTCGTCACATGCGTAGACTTCCGCGATTGCCCGGAGCTGGGAGTTCGAACCGAAGACAAGATCGGCGCGGGTGCCGGTCCACTGGATTTTGCCCGTCGCGCGATCGCGCCCCTCAAATACGCCTTCGGTAGAGGAGGCCTCCCACTTCGTACCCATGTCGAGCAGGTTGACGAAGAAATCATTCGTCAGCGCCTCGGGCCGGTTGGTGAAAACGCCGTGTTTGGACTGCCCGAAGTTCGCATTCAGGGCGCGCATGCCGCCGACGAGAACCGTCATCTCGGGGGCCGTCAGCGTGAGCAACTGCGACCGATCCACCAGCAGTTCCTCCGCCGGTCCTTGGTCTGGCTTCCGCTGGTAGTTGCGGAACCCGTCCGCGGCCGGCTCCAGTACGGCGAAGGAGTGCACATCGGTCTGCTTCTGCGATGCGTCCATGCGTCCCGGTGAGAAGGGAACCTTCACGTCGTGCCCTGCCTTTTTCGCGGCTGCCTCGACGGCCGCGCAGCCGCCCAGAACGATCAGGTCCGCCAGCGAGACCTTCTTCCCGCCGGACTGCGAGCTGTTGAACTCCTTCTGAATCGCCGCCAGCTTCTTAAGGACCTTCGCCAATTCGGCTGGTTGATTCACTTCCCAATCCTTCTGTGGCGCGAGGCGAATGCGCGCCCCGTTCGCACCGCCGCGCTTGTCGGAGCCGCGGAACGTCGACGCCGACGCCCAGGCAGTCGTGACCAGTTGCGGGATCGACAGTCCGGACGCGAGGATCTTGGCCTTCAGGGCGGCAATGTCCTGTTTCCCGATCAATTTGTGATCCACCGCGGGAACTGGGTCTTGCCATAGCAGGTGCTCGGCAGGCACCAGCGGGCCGAGGTAGCGCGAGCGAGGTCCCATGTCGCGGTGCGTCAGCTTGAACCAGGCCTTGGCGAACGCGTCCGCCAGCTCCTGCGGATTCTCGAGGAAGCGCCTCGCGATCGGCTCATAGATCGGGTCCATCCTCAACGAGAGGTCGGTGGTGAGCATGAATGGGGCGTGCCGCTGCGAAGGATCGTGGGCATCGGGAACGGTGCCCGCTCCAGCCCCGCCCTTGGGAGTCCACTGGTTCGCGCCGGCCGGGCTCTTCGTGAGCTCCCACTCGAAGCCGAACAGGTTCTCCAGGTAATTGTTGCTCCACTTGGTTGGGGTGGTGGTCCAGGCGCCCTCCAACCCGCTGCTGATCGTATCGACGCCTTTGCCGCTGCCAAACGTGTTTTTCCAGCCGAGGCCTTGCTGCTCGATGGGGGCGGCCTCGGGTTCGGGGCCGACGTATTTGCCCGGGTCGGCGGCGCCGTGGGTTTTTCCGAACGTGTGCCCGCCGGCAATCAGCGCGACGGTCTCCTCGTCATTCATCGCCATACGGGCGAACGTTTCCCGGATATCACGGGCCGCAGCGACTGGATCGGGCTTTCCATTGGGCCCTTCCGGATTCACGTAAATCAGGCCCATCTGAACGGCGCCGAGAGGATTCTCGAGCTGACGGTCTCCCGTGTAGCGCTGGTCCCCCAGCCACGTGCCCTCAGCCCCCCAGTAAGTGTCGTCGGGCTCCCAGATGTCCTCGCGCCCGCCGCCAAAACCGAAGGTCTTGAAGCCCATCGACTCCAAGGCAACGTTGCCGGTCAGAATCAGGAGGTCGGCCCAGGAGATTTTCCGGCCGTACTTCTGCTTGATCGGCCAGAGCAACCGGCGCGCCTTATCGAGGCTCACGTTGTCCGGCCAACTGTTGAGGGGCGCAAATCGCTGTGCTCCGGAACCCGCGCCGCCTCGGCCATCGGCGATACGGTACGTGCCGGCGCTATGCCACGCCATACGAATGAAGAACCCCCCATAGTGGCCATAATCGGCGGGCCACCAGTCCTGCGATGCCGTCATCAAGGCATGGAGGTCCTGGATCACGGCATCCAGGTCGAGGCTCTGGAACTCTCGCGCGTAATTGAACTCCTTGTCCATCGGGTCGGACAGAGGGGAGCGCTGGTGCAGGATCTTCAGGTTTAGCTGATTCGGCCACCAGGTCGCATTCGTCGGGGCCCCAGCCTGAGTGTGTCTGAACGGACACTTCGCTTCGGTTGACATGTGCACATCCTCCTTCGATCAAAAATAGCAACTGCGGCGAACTACGAACCTATCCTAGCGCGTTCCCTTCGCGCAATCGCCATCGGGTCGATGAAGTATTTAGGCGATCTGCCAGCCGAAAACTGGCGGATGCCGTATTGAGTAACGGCATTGACGGCGATGTTCACTTGGCCCGCCCCCTTGAGCGACGCTGGCTCTCCATTTGTCCGTGCCCTGTTTGATATCCTGAAAACCCCGCCCACAGTTATGAAACGCTTTCGCTCTTCCCGGCAGCGGTACCGGTCCTTCGTAGAGGACTACAGGCAGCGCCGGCTCGACGAGTCCGGTCAGGATCGGAAGCAGAACGGCGACGGGCCGTCCCAGGAGACTCGACGTAAGCGCCGCGAGTATCTGCGGGAATACCTGCTCTGGTTGCTGCCGCTACGCTATGCCGTGGGCGCGTTGTTCACGCTGGCGCTTATCGGCGCCGGCCTGCAGATGGTCGAACCGCTGTTCATGCGCTTCATTGTCGACCGCGTGCTGCTCAATCCGCATTTGGACCGGAGTTCCCGCGTCGGTCTTCTGAATGGCGCCGGCGCACTGTTCCTTGGCCTGGTGATCGCCTCGAACCTGGTGAACGCGCTGCGCGAGTACCGCCAGCGGCTGGTCAATAACCGCATCACGATAGCGTTGCGCCGCGCCCTGTTCGATCGTCTCCTGCACTTGCCGATGCCCAAGTTGTGGGACATGAAGACCGGCGGCATCCTCTCGCGCATCACGGGGGACGTGGACACCACCACCGGGCTGTTGCAGATGGCGCTGATCTCGCCTTCGGTGTCCGTCATCCGCCTGATCGTCGCCATCGGCATCCTGACTGCGCTGAACTGGCGGCTGGCCGTGACGGCGTTAGCCATCGTCCCGGGAATCATGGTGATCAGCTTCATCTTCGCGAAACGCGTCCGCCCCATCTACCGGTCGGTTCGCAAAGACGCGGAGGAAATCGACGGTCGTGTGGGCGAGACGTTCTCCGGCATTCGAGTAGTCCGCGCCTTCCGGCGCGAGGTCAACGAATTACTCGAGTTCATGCGCGGCCGGCACACTGTGCTCCGCAAGGAGATGTTCGCGCAACGGCGCGAGACGGTCATCTGGACGTCGTGGAACCTGCTGATGGGCGTGGTGAACGTAGCCATCGTTTGGTTCGGAGGTTACCTGAATCTGCGCGGCGGCGCCTCCATCGGCGACATCATGGCATTCCAGTGGTACACGTTTCTGCTGCTGAACCCGGTCTGGAACATCGTAAACACGTTCTCCGAGTTGCAGCGCTCGCTGGCCGCCATGGAGCGCGTCTTCGAAATCCTGGCGATGCAGGACGACAAGCCCGACCGTCCGGATGCCCGCGAAGCGCCGCGCATCGCGCGCGAAATCCGCTTCGAAGACGTCGAGTTCGAATACCGCGAAGGCCATCCCGTGGTGCGCGACTTCGATGTGACCGCCGCAGGCGGGTCAGTGATCGCCCTGGTGGGCCGCAGCGGCGCCGGCAAGACTACCGTCACCGATCTGCTGGCCCGCTTCCACGACCCCACCAAGGGACGCGTTCTGCTGAACGGCGTCGATATCCGCGATTTTCACCTGCGTTCGTATCGTGGCCTGCTGGCACTCGTCCAGCAGGACGTCTTCCTGTTTGACGGCTCAGTGCGGGAAAACATCGCCTACGGCCGCCACGACGCCAGCGACACCGAAATCGAGGATGCCGCGCGCCGCGCCAACGCCCACGAGTTCATTGTCAGGCTGCCCGAGCAGTACGACACGTTCATCGGCGAGCGCGGTGTGAAGCTGTCGGGCGGCCAGCAGCAGCGCCTGGCAATCGCTCGCGCGATCCTCGCGGCCCCGCAGATTCTGATTCTGGATGAAGCCACTAGCAACCTGGACACCGAGAGCGAGCAACTGATTCAAGCCTCGATGGCCACGCTCCTGGCTGGCCGCACCACCTTCGTCATCGCCCACCGTCTCTCGACGGTGCGCCGTGCAAACCTGATCCTCCTGATGGACGATGGCCGCATCCTCGAGCGCGGGACCCACGAGCAACTGATGGCGGCTCGCGGCATTTATCACGAGATGGTCGTGCGGCAGATGGAATCGCACGGTCGTGATGGGGAGGAGCTTCTCAGGTAGCCAACAGGGGGCCGATCCGCGCGGTACTCCTGCTGAGGCCGCATCGCCGGCGGGAGCGGAAGCCGTTGGTAATGGCTCGGGGCCGGCAGATATAAACGCCATTCCGGCTTCCACGCGCCGATGCGCGATAATGATTTCATGAGGAGGGTAATTCCATGGCAAGTGCAAGTTCAGCAAGGCCCAAAGTCAATCCGATTCCGGATGGCTATCACAGTGTGACTCCCTATTTGACGGTGGCGGATGCCGACCGGCTAATGAGCTTCGTCAAGGACGCGTTTGGCGCCCAGGAGCTATTCGTTCACCGCGGACCCGATGGCGCCATCTCCCATGGGGAAGCCAAAATTGGCGATTCGATCGTGATGATGGGGCGGCCCCGTGGAGATGCGAAACTAATGCCGGCCATGATCTACCTGTATGTGCCGGACACGGACCTGGTGTACCGGTCGGCCGTGGGCGCGGGCGGCAAGAGTCTCTGCGAGCCAGCCGACCAGTTCTACGGCGACCGGACCGCCGCGGTGGAAGATCCTTGCGGCAACCAGTGGTACATGGCCACCCACGTCGAAGACGTTTCGCCCGACGAACTGCAACGCAGGCTGGCAGCGATGGCGCCGAAGAGCTAAAACATCGCCCTATTCGCGTTCCCGGTAAGCCCAAGCCGTGGCATAATCCTGATATGGAAATCACCTGGCTGGGGCACGGCACGTT
>DASWZP010000150.1:0-1537 GCA_036404395.1 Bryobacteraceae bacterium
AGCCACACCAAGTGCGATTCCAGCGCGGCTTTGAAGATGTAGAACTTGCCGAAGAAACCGCCGGTGAGCGGCACGCCGATGAGCGAGAGCAGAAAAATGGAGAGCATGGCCGCGATGAACGGCTGTTTCTGCGCGAGGCCGGCGAAATCTTCGACGCTTTGATATTGCTCGCGCTTGCCGGAAAGGTAGCTGACCACAGCAAACGCACCCACGTTCATGAACGCGTATGCGGCGAGATAGAACATGACGGCGGCGGTGCCGATTTCCGAGCGCGCCGCGAGCGCCACCATCACGTAACCGGCGTGCGCGATGGAACTGTAGGCCAGCATGCGCTTGACGTTGCTTTGCAGCAGCGCGGCGAAATTGCCGATGGTCATGGAAAGCAGCGCGGAGGCCCACACCAGCGGCGCCCAGGCATCGCCGATAGGCGCGAAGGCTGTCATGAAGATGCGCAGGAAGATGGCGAAAGCGGCCGCTTTGGGACCGGCGGACAGGAATGCGCTGACCGGCGTGGGCGCGCCCTGATACACATCCGGCGCCCAGATCTGGAACGGGGAAGCGGAGACTTTGAAGGCCAGTCCGACGAACATCAGCGACGCCGCCAGGCCCACCATGACCGGCCACGGCGCGCCCGGGCCGGCGACAACGGCGCGCACCACGCTGAGATTGATGCTGCCGGTCTCGCCATAAATCAGCGCCACGCCATAGAGGAAGAAACCGGTGGCGAAGGAGCCGAGCAGAAAGTACTTGAGCGCGGCTTCATTGGCGCGCTTGTCATCGCGGAGATAGCCGGCCAAAATGTAGCTGGCGATGGAGGAGATTTCGAGGCCGATGAAGATGACGATGAGGTCGTTGGCGGCGGCCATAATCGACTGGCCGGCGATGGAGAACAGCAGCAGAGCGTGAAACTCGCTGGTCTCGGCCTGCTGGCGTTTGAGGAAACTGAATGACGGCAGGATGGTGAAAATGCCGACGCCGAGAACCAGCACGCGGAAGAAAGTAGCGAAACCATCCACGATGAGCATGCCGCCGAACGCGGGCCCGGGTTGTGAGTAAGCATAGATGGCGGCGACGATGGCGGCTGCCAGTGTGGCCAGGCTGAGCGTTCCATAGACCTTGGATTCGCGCCGGTTGAGCAGCGGATCGAGCACCATGATCAACGTGCCCATCGCGGTGAGGATGATCTCCGGCAGGAAGCGGATCAGGTCGGCGGGGTTGAACATGGGGCTAGCGGGCACGGCTCACCTCCGTGCGCAGAGGCATGCTTAGATCGACCCGCTCACCAACATGGACCTGGGTTTGTTCGAGCACGCGGGCGGTGGTCTTGCCTACCGGGTCAAGGAACGATTTCGAGTAGACGCCCATCCACACCATCATGGCGATCAGCGGAACCACCACGGCCCACTCGCGCAGGTTGAGGTCGGGCAGGTGCGAACGCACTGCCTCTTTCAACTCGCCGTAGAAGACGCGCTGGTACATCCAGAGCATGTAGCAGGCGGAGAGGATGACGCCCAGCGCGGCCCATATGGCCCATTTG
>DASWZP010000151.1:0-10957 GCA_036404395.1 Bryobacteraceae bacterium
TTGTGGCAGCGGCCGCAGTCTTTCGAATCCATGAAGAAATTCGAGGGGATGATGCGGCCCGTGTTGGTCTGCGCGGAAGCGGGAGCGAAGGGCGAACTGGCGCCGGCGCCTTCCTCATTCATCGAGAGCGGAGGCGACGAAGGATTCACGATGTGCGCGTTCGGATCGGGGAAGATGCGGGTCCAGGCGAACGAGACGAGCACCAGCAGCAGCGCCGTGGCGAAGGCTCCGCTCACCAAGCGGCGGCCGCGAGTGAGCGCGCCGGTGAGCAGCGGCAACGCCACCAGCGACAGGGCGATGTGCAGCCATAAAACAAAACGATGATCGCGCGTGTTGCCGTAGAACACCAGATAGAGCGCGGGCAGGCCGGCCAGTAGAAACGCTCCGGCCGGCCCCGGATGGCGTTTCACGAAAACCGCGGCGACGGCCATCAGGGCCAGGCCCAGCACGAGGTGCAGCACCACGTTGGCCATGTAGAAAACGCTGGCGCGCGGGAAGGCAATCAGGTAGCCGCTGTTGACAATCAGCAGAGCCAGTCCGGCGATGGCAGCGCGGATCAGGTTGGGCTTGGTCATGGGGAGATCCTAAGGCGTGGCGCAGGTAGGACGGACCATCGGCTTTTGTGGTCTGTCCTTCCGCGCCTTCGCGCAACACGTTGACAGACGACAAGAACCGATCGTCTGTCCTATCTCGGTCTCGTCGCGCAAAGACGGCTTCACTGCCGCGACTCCGCGGATTCGGGCGCTAGGGGGCGGATGAGGCGCAGCGCGGGACGCGTCAGGTATTCGCGCTGGTATTGGGCGTGCTCCGCGTCGGTGGGAAAGTGTTCGTCCGCCGGGTACGGATAGCGGCTCATGGCGTGGAAGGGCAGCGGCAACACAGATTGCGAGAAGGCGGTGTTGGCGTCGGCGTCCTTGGCCCAGCCATCGACCAAGAGCAGGAAATCGCGCTTCCATCCGGGGGGCACGAGCGGCAGGCCGGCGGCGCGAAAACGCATGCGAATCTCGTCGCCCGAACCCATCACCACCATGCGGTCGTCCGGCTCGGCCAGCAGCGTTTCTACCGGGCCATAGCGCGTGTACAGGCCGGGCGTGGGGTTCCACATCGAAGTGTAGCTGACGGTCGAGTAATCGAATTGCTCGGGCTGCTTGCGTTGCGGATGAATCAACGGCTTGGAGAAGCCGCGGAAATGGAGATCGGCGTCGGCTATCGGCAGCCGGGTTATGTGCACAGTGGGCGGCGCGTTGTCTTCAACAAGGTAGATTTCGTCCCAGTAGACGCACAGGTTGGTAACGATGCGGACCTCGCGCGAGGCGGAAAGGAACTTGCCGGCCAAGTCTACCGCCATCGGCTTCGGTTTGCCGGAGGGCATGCCCATGTCTTCGATCACGGTTTTCCAGTTACCGGCGGCGTCCTTGACCTGGAGATACGGGAAGACCAGATCGCGGTGCGCCTGCGCGGCGGAAAGGAAGGTGCTGCCATCGGCCCAATCCACCCAGCCGTAGAGAATGAGCGCGGCATGGTTCGAGCGCGCGGCGTCGCCGAAATCGAGATCCAGATGATGCAGTTCGGCCACGCCGGCCAAGTCGCGGCGGAAGGAATCCGGATAGACGCGGTCGCGCCGGAGGACGGCGTCGCGCACGTCGGCGCCGTTCGAATCGTGAGCCGCCACCGGATAGATCTTGCGCGTGACGCCGAACAGGCGGAAGTCCGGGAACGGCGGCGACTTGAATTTTTCGTTGGTGACGATCTCGGTGGAAGCCGGGTGATCGAGCGCCATCAACTTGATCTGGTCAATGTAAGAGACCTCGCGTAATTCCTCGGTCATGCGGACTTCGTAAGCGCCGTCGCGCGCCTCAAGCGCTTCGGCCGGAATGGAAACATATTCCTGGTGATCGACGGGGAAGAATTCGCCATCGCCCGAACTGGCGCCGAGCGGCGCCACGCCCAGCACGTCGGTGATGAACTGAAAGCGGCTGCCGTTCCAGGTGAAGATCATGGGGCAGGAGCCGGCCAGGCGCGGCGCTTCCTTGATCGCATCCACTTTGTTCACCGGCTGGTTGGTTTCGTTCTGCACCAGGCCATTGGGCCAAGTGATGCGCACGGTATCCACCTTGGTGCGATTGCCCAGGCGGAAGACAACGGGGATGCCCGCGTAGGTGATCTTCTCGTAACTCGTGCCGGCCTTCACTTCCACCTTGGCGTTGACCGACGCCTTGGGATTCTTCTCGCCGGTAAGTGCCACTTCGATCCAGTTACCGTAATTGGGCGTGACGTCATGGCGGATAATGAGTGACCCGTCGGCATCGATGCGGGCGCGGTCGAGCCGGCCGTTGCCGTCGAAATCGGCGAGCACCTCGCGCGGCGGAAACGCTTCATCGCGGAGCGCGGGTTGCGGCTCGAACTTACCGGGGCGGTTAAGCAGCAGCGAGCCGTGCATGAGTAAGTCGGTGCGGCCGTCGCGGTTCGCATCGCGCGCCACCAGGTTACCTGCACGGGCGGGCAATCGATCGAGCGGCACGGCCTCATAATGCCCCACCAGGCGGTCGCGGTAGAGCACGGCGGGGCGGTCGTCATAGCTCACTACCAGATCGAAGTAGGGCGTGTCCGGTTCCAGATCGAAGCGGACCGCGTCGCGTGCTTGGCCGGTTACAAACGGGAAGCGCTCGGTTTCATCGCTGAAGCCGGCCTCGCCGTTGTTGCGCATCAGCTTCGATTGCGGGCCGATGAGGAACAGGTCTTCGTCGTAATCGTGATCGTAATCGAGCCACACGGCGGTGTGGTAAACGCCTGCCGCGAGGTCGGCCTGCTTCCGGAAATGGCCGTCGACGTTGCGATAGAGGGCCGCGCCGGTACGAGTGATGACGCAGAGATCGGGCAAACCATCGTTATCGAAATCGCCGGGGGCGATCGAAACCACGTCGCGCAAGGACTCCAGCCCCGAATCCGGCACCGGCGTTTTGCCGTTACGGAAGAGCTGCGCGCGACCGCCGCCCCAGGCGATCAGGCTGGGCCGCGGGCCGCCATCGAGATCGAGCGCAACCAGGCCCGCCTCATCGCCGGTGAATCCGGCGGCGAGCTTCTCGTCGCGATACACGGGCGCGGCGAGCGGAGCGGGCGGCGGCGCATCGATGGGATCGTAGATCTCCGCGTACATGCACCAGTCCATGTCCTCCGGGATGGCGGCGCCATCCTGGCGCTGCTTGGCTTCCTGGAAGAGCTTCAATTCCGCGGCCGCATCGGCTGGACGGTTCACCTGCCGGTACAGGCCGTAGAGCTGGAAATGCGGGGCGGCCAGCAGCGGGTTCAGGTCGCGCGCGGTTTCAAATTGTTTGATGGCGTCGGCAGTCTCGCCTTTCATTTTGAGGAGCGTGCCGATCTGATAATGAGTCACCGGCTCGGTGGGAACCAGCCGCGCCATTCCCTCAAATTCGACGAGGGCTTTATCGAACTCGCTCTGCCTTTTGTACGCGACGCCCAGGTTGAACCAGGTGTGCGGCAGCCTGGGGTCCTGCTTCTGCACCTTTTCCAGCTCGACGATGCCGCGCGCCAACTCGCCCACGCGCAGCAGCGCCAGCCCGTAATTCAACCGCTCGCGCACGGAGCCGGGAGCCATCTCGAGGGCGGTACGGAATTCCGTTACCGCTTGAGGCTGCGTGGTTGGGTTCTCATAAAACGCTTTGCCCAGGTTGCGGTGCTCCCAGAGCCGCGCCTCGCGCGCTGGGTTGAGCTGGGCGTGTATGAGCCAGGCGCCGCCACAGATTGCTATGATTACCGGGAGAAACTTGGCGCGTAGTGACATCATCGTAAGACTAGGCCTCGTAGTAGCTGTACCGCTCCCTTTGGTCGCGGCTCCGATAGGACGGCTGCAGCGATTGAATTCGTCGACACCACGGGTGCCGTCAAAATATCATAGTAGGCCCGGTGCGGCCATAATAGGAACATACTAGTGGAGCAAGGCCGATCTCCGACAATCCGCTTGCTGGCCGGGCTGGCCGTCACGCTATCGGCGGTGATGGTGTACTCGGCGTACACGATTGTGCAACTGCGCAGCCTGGAGCGGTTGCAGACCTCCATCATCGACCGCAACCGCACCGACTCGCTGTTGCTGCTGCGCATTCAAAACAACTTGAACACGCTGGCGGTGACGATGCGCGACATGCTGGAAGACAGCGAGCCATATCCGCTGACCGCATGGCAGGCGACGTTTCGCAGCAAACGCACGGACCTGGACGACGCGCTGGAGCAGGAGAGCCGGTCTTCGCCGCTCGATCGCAGCTCCGACCAGCGTGCCTATTTGTCGAGCAGCGTGACGCAGTTCTGGGATGCGCTGGACCGCGTTTTCGCGCTGGCTGCGGCCGACCCAGCGAAAGCGCGCGACCTGATCCGCAATTCTCTGGAAGCGCGCCAGGAGGCGCTGAGCACGCTGGTGGCGCGGCTGCTGGTATCCAACAACGAGAGCGAGCAGGAGGCCGCCGCGCGCACGCAGGCCATTTACGCGCGAGCGAAGCGCAACGTTTACATTTTCCTGGCGGCGGTGCTGATCGTGGTGGTGCTCACCAGCATCTACCTGGTGGTTTATAACCGGCGCATGTTCCAACACGTGGCCACGCTTTCCGAGCGCCGCAGCGAGCTGGCGCAGCAGTTGATTTCGATGCAGGAAAACACATTCCGTTCGATCTCGCGCGAGCTGCACGACGAATTCGGCCAGATTCTGACCGCCGTCGGCGCCATGTTGCAGCGCGCTCAACGGCGCACGCCGCAGGAGGCCGGCACGGATCGCGGCGATCTGCGCGAGATCCACGAAACCGTGCAGGCGACACTCGAAAAAGTGCGGACGCTATCGCAGGCGCTGCACCCTGTGGTCCTTGACGATGCCGGTTTTGAAGGCGCCGTGGACGCCTACCTGCCGCGCTACGAAAGGCAGACCGGAATCGTCATCCGTTACGAGAAGAGCGGCGCTGGCCGCGAGCTGGACCGCGGCATTGCCATCCATCTGTACCGCGTGTTGCAAGAGGCGCTTAATAATGTTGCGCGCCATTCGAAATCGAAAACCGCGGCGGTGCGGCTATCGTTCTTGCCCGATTCAGTGGTGCTGGAAGTGGAGGACGAAGGCGTCGGTTTCGGCACGCGCGATGGGCAAGGCATGGGCCTGGTTTCGATGCGCGAGCGCGCCGAGTTGGTCAACGGCCAGGTGGAATTCATCGAGCGCGAAGGCGGCGGCGCGCTGGTGCGGCTGACAGTGCCGACGCCGGCGTAAGCGCCGCTGGAAGATCAGCGGCGCGAGCGCAATGTCAAGACTGGTGTTTTTAGCGGGGCAGACACACGACCGCACGGCGCGATCAGAACCCCATTTTTTTTGAATGACGCCTCAAGACAGGGAGGCGGCTGCTTGCCGGACTAGCTATGAAGCTCGACCGCTTCCCACTCGGAAGAGAACTGCGGCTCGAAATCCTCTGCTTCCTCGGGAAGCGAAGCGCTAGAGTCGCAAAACTCGGTTGCGAGAAACGCAAGTACGGCGGCGGCGGCGAGAATCCAAGACAGGGGGAAACCCGCATGCTCGAATCGCGAAATCAGCTCTGTGTTGCCAGCTACGACGACGGCAAAGCACGCCAGCGTCAGGACGACGCCAATCGAATTAAAAATACGCTGGGCAGCAGACACGTTAAACCTCCTCGACGGCCCTGAGAACCTGTCAACTTCAGTTTACACGACTTTTTTATGAATTGTGAAAGGATTTTTATGGGCCGTAAAGAAGTTATAAAATGTGACGGCGCTTCGGGGCGGCCTTTTGGGCCTTCCCCGAAGACGATGCAGCCGGCGCCGGAGTCCTGGTGCCAATCGAAGCGGGGGGAGCCTCTGGGGCGGGCCTGGACTGTTACAGACGCGGTTTAGTCGTTTGTCTAGAGGGGATTACGCCGTTCCGGGGGGGGAACGGATGCAAAATGCCGCGATCGCCTCAGTCACTTCCAGTAGGGACCGGACGGTGGAACCTGCTTGATCGTGATGCTTCCGCAGCCCGTGCGCAGAGAAATGCGCCGCGGCGGAGCCTGACTGGCGTAGGCGAAATGAGTGCCGGCCACGAACCGGTATTGACCCTTGCCGGTGAAATCCGAGGAAACGCTGCCCAGCCTGGTGCGTGCGTCGATCGAGTACGGGCCAGGATCCGGCAGCATTACGATCATGTCGCCAGTGTGGCTGTTCACGTCGATGTCTCCGGTCACGTCGCTCACCCAGACATAGCCGGTGTCCTGACGAATCACCAGCCGCGAGTCGCGCGGCACCAGGACCTTGAATTCAACCGTCACGCCGCGCCTGTTGTTCGGCACCAATGGCTTGGTGAGAATGATGTGGTCCAAAGGAAGGACCGATCGGAAGAACGGATTGCGCGCCGGGAGAATCGTCGAAATGGTTACTTCTTTATCCGATTTTCGTTCGGTGACCACTCGGACCTGCGCGAAGCGCCGCTCGGCCTCCTGCTTCTCCGATGGGTCGAAGAAACGATTGGTCGACTTGGTGACGGTGACCTGAACCTCCGGTTCGTCCCAACCTTCCACGGTCAGGTAGCCGTACGAATTGACCAGCCGAATGGTGCCGCCCGGCAAGAAGTTCACGCGCTCCGTGCTCTTGACTTCGAAAGACTGCTTGGGCCCTTTCGCCTCGGGAGCTTCCGCCGCGAGCAAAGGCAGTGCGGTTCCCAGCGCGCTCAGCCCGAAAACCATCGCCAGTTTGCTTCTCATAAGGATTACCTTGCGATCTTCTGCGCGCGGGCGGCTTTCACCATTCCCAGGTACCTGCGCGCAAGCTCCTGGATCTGTTCTTCCTTCATTACCGGGAGGGCCTCCGGGTTGATCAACTCCGCCCCGATGCCCAAAGCGGTGGCCCCGGCCAGGATGAAGTTGGCCGCGGTCCGCTGGTTCACGCCGCCGGTGGCAATCATCGGCACTTGAGGAAACGGCAGCTTCAGAGATCGAATATAAGCGGGACCGCCGAGCGGCCCGCAGGGAAAGACCTTGACGAAGTCGGCGCCCGTCTTCCATGCGGTAATCACATCCGTGGGCGTCATCGCTCCGGGGAAAACCACGAGATCGTGCTTCAAAGCGAATTCCACAACCTCGGGGACGAGCCCTGTGCTGGTTAGAAACGTGGCGCCTGCGTCCAGGCAGCGCCAGGCCGTTTCGGCATCCAGAACGGTTCCCGCACCGACTGCCATTTCCGGGAAGGTCTTGGCCAAATGGGAAATCACATCGAGTGCGCGAGGCACAGTCATGGTAATCTCCGCGATGGGAATGCCGGATCGGTTGACCATCTCCGCGGCGAGACGCGCGCGCTCGGGCGTCGACACGCGAATGCCGGGGATGATGCCGATTTCCTCAATGCGGGCACGAACTTCCGCTTTCTTCATTCGGTCCACCTTCCGTTTTGGATTCGCCCCGCGTTCCAGCCGCGCGAAGCCGTGTCGAAGATTCTTGGGATCACTGCAAACTCCTCGATCCCACGGCCTGGCGAAGCTGCTCAATCGAGGTCAGGTAAGCGGCCAAGGACTGACGGTAGGCCAGTTCGATGGCGTCATAGTTGCGCTGGGCGACCAGGAAATCGAGCAGCGCTGTGGCGCCATGCCGGTAGGAGTATTCGCTGATATCGCGGCTCAGCTTCGCGTCATCCAGGACGCCTGAGACGTAGATTTTCGTCACGCGGCCGTTCGATTCGGCGCCAACATACGCATCTCTTACGTCAGTGAGTACCTGTCCGCTGGCCGCCTTCTGCTGCTCCTCCGCTTGCCGGATAGCGACGCGTGTCTGCGCAATATTGCCCTGGTTCCGGTCAAAAATCGCGAGCGGAATGCTGAACGACCAGGTGACGGCATTGATCCCGTTGACGTGCGAATAATTACCCGAGATAGTGGGATCTTGCTTTCCGTTCGCCTTGGCGAGTGCATACTGGCTGTTGGCGGCGGTCACGCCCAACACCGCCGCGCGCAGATCCGGGCGATTCTGCAGCGCTTTCAACTGGAGTTCGTCGAGACTGATCGCCAGCGGCCGGTATGCGAATTCGCCTACGACACCGTAATCGGCGGGAACAGATTCGTAACCTAGCTGTTGCCGGAGGTCCGAAAGCGCCTGCTCCCGCGCCAGTATCGCCTGTTCGGCGTTGGTCTGAAACTGCACCAATTGAAGCTTGATCTGCAGGTAATCGTTCTGGCTAATGGCGCCGATTTTGTACTGGCGTTCGCTGATGTCCACGGTGGCTTGAAAGCTCTTCAGATCGGTGTTCGCCAAGTCAAGCACCGATTCCGCCAGCAGGACGTTGTAGAAGAGCTGGCCAACCTGAAACCCCAGGGTGCGCTCGTTGTCGAATACCTGCGAGCGCGTCACGGCGGTCGCGTCCTTGGCGGCTTGCAGGCGGCGCTGGCGTTTCTTGCCTCGTTCGATCAGGTAACTCATCCCGAGGTCGCCCTCGGTCGAGCCTTGAAGATATGCCGGCAGCGACTCGCCTGGCAGCTTGGAAATCGGCAGGTACTCCCAGTCGGTGAAAATCGTTGGGTTCGGGCGCAGATAGGCGGTGATTTCCGCGGCTTGGCTCTGTTGGATGGTGGTACGCGCGGCCTGCAATGCGTGGTTATGCTTTACCGCCAGGTCGATGGCCTGCTCCAGCGTAATCTTGACCGGAGCTTGCCCGAACGCCGAATTCAACCCCAAGCTGCCGAGCACGACGGCGGCAACAACGATAATCCGGCGACGCTTCATAGGTAATATCTCGCGCTCGGTCTTCATTGGCCCTCGAAAGAACCTTCCGGTTCGGGAAGTTGATCGCCGTCCCGCGCGATCCAGACATAAAACGTAGGCAGCAGAACAATACTCAATAGCAGGTCGGAAATCAGGCCGCCGACGATGACAATCGCGAACGGGCGCTGCGAATCGGATCCGATGTCGTGCGACAGTGCCGCCGGCAGAAGTCCAAGAGTCGCCACCAGCATGGTCATCATGATGGGACGAAGCCTGAGGACAGCGCCATCGACGGCGGCATCCTCGATCGAGTGCCCTCTGGCCCTGAGCTGGTTAATGTATTCGAGCATGATCACTCCGGTTTGCACCGATACGCCAAAGAGCGCCAACATGCCGACGCCCGACGAGACACTGAGGTAAGTTCCCGTAATTACCAGAGCCAGGAAGCCGCCCACGCGGGCCAAGCCGACGTTCAAGAGAATCAGCAGCGCCCATTTGTAAGAGCGAAACATAGTGTAGAGAATAATGAAGATGACCAGGATCGTTATCGGGACGATGAGAGCGAGACGCGCCTCCGCGCGTTTTTCGCTCTCGTATTCGCCCGACCAGCCGATGGTATAGCCCGGCGGCAATTTCACTTTTTGACCGATCTGTTTGATGGCATCTTCCACTGTGGTTCCGAGATCCCTGCCGCGCACGTTGAAGGTTACTGCCACATAGCGACTATTGCCTTCCCGGAAGATGTCGTACGCGCCGTCCTTGACGTTTACGTTAGTCAACTGCGCGAGCGACACCCGCTCTCCGGAGGGGGAAAGCAGGCGCACTTTCTCGATCGCCTGCTGGGTATTCCGATAGCGCTCCTGGTAGCGCACCACCACGTCGTACCGCTGCTCGCCGATCAGAACTTGACTCACCGCGTTGCCGCCCACGGCCGTCTGCACGGCGTCCTGTATATCTGTCACGTTGATTCCAAAACGAGCCGCCTGTTTGCGGTCGATGGTTAAGTCGAGATTTGGCTGGCCGAAGTCGCGCAATAACTTGACGTCGTGCATGCCCGCGATAGCCGATATGACGGTGGTGACTTCTTCGCCCTTCTTTTCAAGCAACTTCAAGTCGTCGCCGAAGATCTTGAGCGCGAGCGAGCCCTTGGTACCCGTCATCGTCTCGCCGACGTTGTCTTCAATCGGCTGCGAGAAGTTCCAGATCGCCCCCGGGTATTTCTCCAGCGCTTTGTTCATGGCGGCGATCAGTTCTTCCTTGTTCTTATGAAATACCGGACGCCATTGGTCGTGTGGCTTCAGGTCGACGAAATACTCGGTGTTGCCGAAACCTCCGGTGTCGGTTCCGTCATCGGGACGGCCCGCCTGCGATACGACCGTCGTTACCTCCGGAAACGAGGCGAACACGTAGCGGCACTGAGTGGTGAATTTCTCGCCCTCCGAAAGACTGGTACTGTTGGCCAGAGTACCGCGCGCCCAGATGGCGCCTTCGTCCAGATGCGGCAGGAACTCCGCGCCGATGACCCCGCCGAAACCCAAATAGACCGTGCCTGCCAGAGAAATGATAGCGATGCCTGCGACGAACCAACGGTGCCGTACGGCCCACCGCAACCGTGTGCGGTACTGCTCCACCAGAAAGTCCATCACCAGATTGCGCCGCTCGCGAACGCCATGGCGGAAGAATGTCGCCGCCAGCACTGGCGCGATCAGAATCGAAAACGTCATAGCACCGAGGAGAGCGAAGGCCACTGTCCAGGCCATGGGCCTGAATAGCCGGCCTTCCACGCGTTGCAGGGTGAAGATGGGCAGATAGGCAGTGATGATGATGGCGATCGCGTAAAAGACCGGTCTCTGCACCTCATGGCACGCCTCGCGGATCAGCTCTGCTGTCGTTTTCGGAGTTCCGGAGAGTGTCTGGTGACGGCTTCGGCTCAAATGCCGAATGATATTCTCCACCATGACCACAGCTCCATCCACCACCATTCCGAAATCCAGCGCGCCCAGCGACAGAAGATTGGCCGGAATATGGCTCAGGTCCAACCAGATGGATGCAAAAAGAAGAGAAAACGGAATTGTGAGGGCAACGATAAGAGCGGCGCGAGCATTGAGAAGAAACAGGAAAAGGATGACGCTGACCAGGATCATGCCTTCGGTCAGGTTATGCATCACAGTGTGTAAGGTGAAGTGCAGCAGGTCGCTGCGGTCTAGCATGGGCACCACCGTCACGCCGGG
>DASWZP010000152.1:0-1851 GCA_036404395.1 Bryobacteraceae bacterium
CGGCCCTGCGTCATGGCGGTCAGATCGCTTTGATAGCTCAGCATTTCGGCCATCGGCACCTGGGCGCGGATGATTTGCGTGCTGCCCTTGGTTTCGTTGCCGGAGATGCGGCCGCGGCGGCTGTTCAGATCGCCCATTAAATCGCCCGCGTATTCTCCCGGCGCCTGGATTTCCACGTTCATGATCGGTTCCAGCAGCGACGGCTTGGCTTCCTGCATGGCGGCCTTAAAGGCCTTGCGGGCCGCCAGTTTGAACGCCAGTTCGGAGGAATCGACGTCGTGGTAGGAGCCGTCGTAGACAGTGACCTTGAAGTCGACCATGGGATAGCCGGCCAGGAATCCCTTTTCGGCGGTCTCCACAATCCCCTTTTCCACGGCGGGGATGAAGTTGCGCGGGATGGCGCCGCCGAAGATTTCGTTGGCGAACTCGAACTTGGCGCCGCGCGGCAGCGGATCCATTTTGATCCAGCAATCGCCGAACTGGCCGTGCCCGCCGGTCTGCTTCTTGTGGCGGCCCTGCACGTCGGCGTGGCCGCGAATGGTCTCGCGATAGGGAATTTTGGGCGCCTTGAGGGTCACATCCACGCTGTAACGCTTTTTCAGCCGGCTGACCACGATCTCGACGTGCTGCTGGCCGGCGCCGGCGAGCAGGAACTCGCGGGTTTGCGGGTCGCGGTAGAAGCGCAGCGACTGGTCCTCTTCGAGAATGCGATGCACGGCGTTGCCCATGCGGTCTTCGTCGTTGCGCGACTTGGCTTCGATGGCGAAAGCGATGGAAGGCTCGGGCAGCTTCACGGGCGGATAGGTGACGGTGAAGCCCTTATCCGCCAGGGTGTCGCCGGTAAGCGTATCTTTCAGCTTGGCCACCGCGCCCAGGTCGCCGGCATGCAACTCGGTGACCGGCTGCAGGGTCTTGCCCTGCGGGCTGCTGATATGCGCCAGCCGCTCCGCCGAGCTGCGGGTGAGGTTCTGCAGCGCGGCGTCGTTTTTCACCACGCCGGTGATCACCTTGAAATAGGTGATGCGCCCGGCGAAGGGATCGGCCGTGGTCTTGAAGACGAACAGGGAGCAGGGGCCGGTCTCGACGATCTTCTGTGTGGATTCCTCGCCGCCGGCCACGCTCGCGAAGCCTTCGCGCTCGGTGGGGGCGGGCAGGTTTTCCACGATGAAGTTGAGGATCAGGTCGCTCGCGGTGTTATGCAAGGCCCCGGCGCAGAGCACGGGGAAGATGCGCATCTCGCGGATGGCCTGTTTGAGGCCAATGTCGATCTGATCGGGCGCCAGCGTGCCCTTGTCGAAGAACTCTTCCATCAGGGCGTCATTGCCCTCGGCCACCATCTCGATCAGCGCGTCGTGAGCGGCCTTGGCGGCGTCGGCCAAGTCGGCGGGGATCTCGCCCTCTTTGCCTTTGCCATCGCCATCGGCGGTGTAGATGTACGCTTTCATACGGACGAGATCGACCACGCCCGAGAAATCGCGTTCGGCGCCGATGGGGATCTGGATGGGCACCGCGGAGCGGCCGAAGGCTGCCTGCACGTTTTCGAGGGTGCGTGCGAAGTCGGCGCGTTCGCGGTCCAGCTTGTTGATGACGATGGCGCGGGGGAGCTTGAAATGGTTGGTGAAATCCCAGACCTTTTCGGTCTGCACTTCGACGCCGGAGACGCCATCCACCAGCACCAGGGCCGAATCCGCCGCCACCAGGGAGGCGCGGGTGTCGTTGATGAAAATGTTGTAGCCGGGAGTATCCAGGATATTGATCTTGGTTTTCTTCCATTCCGCCACGGCGATGGCTGTGGAAATAGTGATTTTGCGGGAGATTTCCTCTTCGTCAAAATCGGTGACGGTGTTGCCT
>DASWZP010000153.1:0-2438 GCA_036404395.1 Bryobacteraceae bacterium
CGCGTCACCATCACGATGAACTGGTCCGGCACGAAGTCCGCCACCGCGAGAAACGCCTTCACCGTTTCATCCGGCTGCAGGTTGATGAGGTTGGAGATGTGCTTGCCCTTGCCGGTAGTGGTGGCGTCCGGAATTTCGTAAGCCTTCAGCCAATACACACGCCCGCGCGTGGTGAAGATCAATAGGTAGGCGTGGGTGGAGGCGATGATCAGGTGCTCGACGAAATCTTCCGTGCGCGTCCCCATACCGATGCGCCCCTTGCCGCCGCGCGTCTGCCGGCGATAGGTATCGACGGAAGTGCGCTTCAGGTAGCCGCCGCGCGTCACCGTGACCGCCGTGTCTTCCACGGCCACCAGGTCCTCGAGGCGGATTTCACCCGCGTCGTCGATGATCTGCGTGCGGCGCTCGTCGCCGTATTCCTTCTGAACTTCCTTCAACTCCTTGACGATCAGATCGCGCAGCACTTTGTCGGAGCCCAAAATTTCGAGGTATTCGGCGATGCGGCGCTGGATCTCGGCCAGTTCATCGAGGATCTTCTGCCGCTCCATGCCGGTCAGGCGCTGGAGCTGCATTTCGATGATGGCTTGCGCCTGCCGCTCGGTGAACTCGAAACGCGCGATCAGCGAATCGCGAGCCTCGCGCGGCGCCTTGGAAGCGCGGATCAGCTTGATGACCTCGTCCAGGTTGTCGAGCGCCTTCTGGAAGCCCAGCAAAATATGCTCGCGCTCGCGCGCCTTGCGGAGTTCGTACTCGGTGCGCCGCCGCACCACGTCCACGCGATGGTCGATGAAGCACTTGATGATCTCCACCAGGCCCAGTTCGCGCGGTTGCCCGTTGACGATGGAGAGCATGATGATGCCGAAGCCGGTTTGCAGTTGCGTGTGCTTGTAGAGGTTGTTGAGCACCACCTCCGCCTGCTCGCCGCGCTTCAGCTCGATGGTGATGCGCATGCCGTCGCGGTCGCTGTGGTCGAGCACGTCCGCCACGCCTTCGATGCGCTTCTCGTTCACCATCGCGGCGATCTGTTCGAGCAGCTTCGACTTGTTCACCTGGTAGGGAATCTCGGTGACCACGATCTGCTCGCGGTCCTTGCCGACTTTTTCGATCGCGGCCTTGGCGCGCAGCTTGAGCTGGCCGCGGCCCCTGGTGTACGCGTCGATGATCCCCTGCCGGCCCAGAATGAATCCGCCGGTCGGGAAGTCCGGGCCCGGCACCATTTCGAGGATCTTCGCAAGCGGCGTGTTGGGATGCTGCACCAACTGGATCGCCGCATTGACCACTTCGGTCAGGTTGTGCGGCGGAATGTTGGTCGCCATGCCGACCGCGATGCCGGCCGAACCGTTGACCAGAAGATTGGGCAAGCGTGTCGGCAGGACTTCCGGTTCCTGTTCGTTGCCATCGTAGTTGGGTTTGAAATCGACGGTTTCCTTGTCGATGTCCTCGAGTACCGCGGTGGCCACCCACGACAGGCGCGCTTCGGTGTACCGGGAGGCCGCCGGCGGATCCCCATCCACCGAGCCGAAGTTGCCCTGCCCATCCACCAGCGGATAGCGCATCGAAAAATCCTGCGCCAGGCGGACCAACGCATCGTAGATGGGCGCGTCGCCGTGGGGATGGTACTTGCCCATGCAGTCGCCCACGATGCGCGCGCACTTGCGCGTCGCTTTGTTGGGCGCCAGGCCCATCTGCTGCATCGAATAAAGAATGCGCCGGTGCACCGGCTTCAAGCCGTCCCGAATGTCCGGCAGCGCGCGGCCCACGATCACGCTCATCGCGTAATCCAGGTAGCTGCGCCGCATCTCCTCTTCGATGTTGATCGGAACGAGGTTCTTGTTGCCGTCGCCGCCCGGCGTTCCGGGCAAAGGCAGCGTCCCGCCGGATGGCGGCGGAGGCGGCCCCTGAGGTGGTGGTTCCTGGTCTGGCAAGTTGGCTCCTGTTGTGGGGTAAGTCCTATTTTAGCAAATGCTTAGTCGGCGGAACAAACATTTGCGATTTCGCCACTTGTTCGCCTGCCGAGCCTGCCGGCGCGCAGCCATGTATGATGGGGGTTCGTGACTCAACTCCGGCCCCGGAAGCGCGTTCAACCCGCGCCCGTTTTGCCGGCGCGTGCGCCCGCTCCGCGCCGCCTGGGATTGCTGCTGGCGGTGCTCTCCGCCGTGCTGTGCCTCGGCCTGCTATCGCCGGAGATTCGCGATTCGGATTTCTGGTGGCATTTGCGCACCGGCCAGTACATCGTGGAAACGCGCTCGCTGCCGGTTCCCGACCCGTTCGCCTACACCACCGCCGCGGCTCCATCGGCGTACGCGGGCGAAGATGCCGTGCGGCGATTCAACCTGACTCATGAGTGGCTGGCGCAGGCGCTCGTCTACGCGGCTTACCGCGCGGCCGGCTTTCCCGGTGTGGTGATGTTGCGCGCGCTGCTGCTGGCGGCGTTCTGC
>DASWZP010000154.1:0-4062 GCA_036404395.1 Bryobacteraceae bacterium
CACCAGGGAATCGGTTTGGTAAAGCACCTGGTTGCTTTCCGGCTGCGAGATATGTCCGAAAGACGCCGATGCGGTGACCACCGGATCCGTATACGGGATGGGCGCGCCGATCAGTCCCGTGATGCCGCCGCCGGAGCCCACACCCGCGCCGCTCGCCAGGCTGGTGCCGCTTACGTTGATGCCGGCCAGGCTCACCGATTGCGGCCCGGGCGCGATCGCCGTCGAGGGCGCCCGCAGTGCGCCGCCCACCCGTGCGCGGTCGATATCCTGGCGCGCCATCAGCGGACCGTAACGCTGGATCTCGATGTCGATGTTGTTCTCGATCGCCAGCGCCACCACGTCGCGTGCACTCAGGTACAGGCTGCCGGACCGGACCAGCCCGCCGAGGCGTCCCGAGTTGGTGAGATTCGCGGCGGGCACCGCGCGCTGCTGGTAGGCCCGAGTCAAAAAGCCCAAGGGCCGCGGGCGCGGCGGCAGGATCGTGATGTTGGACGGTTGTGCCGAAGCCGGCCACGCCCATGCCAGCAACAAAAACAGGTAGCAGACGCGGAACGGACTGCGCGGAAAGAGAGTCATTCGGTATCCGTGGTGCAATCCTCGGGCCGATAACCAAAGTCGTGGGGCGGACGCCCCCGTCCGCGCCGGACCCCCGGTCCGGCCTGTGGAACAGTGTTCTACTTAAAGCCGGGCCGCCTCCTCGGTTGAAGCAAGGCCGACGGGGGCGTCGGCCGGGCCCAGAGGGCACCCCCCAGGGGGACTGCCCCACAACGCGACCCCACTGTCCCATTTCGCGACGAGGTGTTCGCCTGCGAACACTCCGCCTTTACTGCCGGTGGAATTGATCGCCCGGCCGCCAGTCGGGCAGCTTATCTTGATTGGCGATTTCGGTGCCGAGGATGAACCCGAACTCGCCAGCCTGCGCCACCGATGTGAAATCCCAATCTTCGTGATATTCGTCGGAGGGGTGATGGTAGTGCAAGGTGTTGTACTCCTCCCACAACCTCTGGCCATAGCCGGGCGGTTTGCCCTCGAACTCGGTTCCCACGCCGATCGAAAAGGCCGGAATGCCGGCCCGCGCAAACGAGAAATGATCGGACCGGAAGTAGTGGCCTTGCTCGGGCATTGCGTCAGGCTGGATGGCGAGCTTCATCCGCTTGGCGACGTTCTCGGCCACCGGCAGCACGCTGGTTCGTTCCGCCCCGCTGATCACGATTTGTTTGGCGCGGCCCCAGGGGAAGACCGCGTCGAAGTTGAGGTCGATGGCGGTCTTCGCGGCCGGAATCAGCGGGTTTCGCGCGTAGTATTCCGAGCCCTTCAGGCCGCCTTCTTCCGCCGTGACGAAAAGGAACAGCGCCGACCGCCGCGGCTTGGCGCCCAGCGCCGCCCATGCGCGCGCCAGTTCCAGCACGATGCCGCAGCCGGTCGCGTTGTCGATGGCGCCGTTGTAAATCGAATCACCGTTCACCGGCGTGCCGATCCCCAGGTGGTCCCAGTGTGCGGTGTAAATCACCGCTTCGTCTTTCAGCTTCGGATCGCTGCCCTCCACCAGCCCCACCACGTTGCGCGTGTTCAGCTCGCGCACGTGCGAGACCATCTTGCCGTGGATCTTGATCCCCAGCTCGATCGGCCGGAAGCTGGCCTTCTCGGATGCTGCCAGCAGCTCATCCACCGTCTTGCCCGCCAGGCCCAGCAGCTTTTCGCCGGCTTCGCGCGACAGCCAGCCGGCGCAGGAAAGCGCGCGCTCGCCGGCGGCCAGCTTCACGTACGGCAGCTCGCGCGCCCAGGAGCCGCGGACCACCTCCCAGCCGTAACCGGCGGTCGGCGTGGTGTGGATGATGAGGACGGCCCGCGCGCCACGCCGCAGCCCTTCCTCGTACTTGTAGACCCAGCGGCCATAGTAAGTGAGCGCGCGGCCATCGAAGAATTTCGGATCGTCGGAAGTCGGCTCGTTGGTGAACTCGACCAGCACCTTGCCGGTCACGTCCACGCCTTTGAAATCGTCCCAGTTCCATTCCGGCGCGGTGATGCCGTGTCCGACGAAGACCGCGTCGGCATCGAAGGTGGTGCTGTCGCGCTGGCTCATGTCGATGCCCACCAGGTCGTCGAGCAGCTTGAAGTCGATGGTCTTGCCCGCGGCTGTCGCGGAGACCTCGGTCTCCG
The DNA here is from genome assembly GCA_036404395.1 of Bryobacteraceae bacterium. GTDB lineage: Bacteria > Acidobacteriota > Terriglobia > Bryobacterales > Bryobacteraceae > Bog-375. The sequence continues at coordinate 2,161 of DASWZP010000154.1, forward strand.
GCTGCGTGGCGACGCCCACCAGCGGCACTTTCTGGAAATAGGTGCCATCCGCGCCCGCCGGTTTGGCGCCGGCGGCGGCGAGTTGCCGCGCGATGTATTCCGTGGCCAGGTCGCCGCCCCTGGTTCCCACGCCGCGGCCTTCCAGCAGATCGCTCGAAAGATACTTCACGTCTTCGCGAATATGTTGTGGGTCGATGGGCCCCGGCTGCGCGGCGCCAGACCAGAATGGCAAGCTAAAGCATGCCCCACCAAGAGCCAGGCGGATCAATTTCTTCATAGCTGTTATGCTATCGCACGCGCCGCACGAGAGGAGCAGTAAAGGAAGAAACCGACCGCTCCCTCACGGGGTGCCCTCTGGGCCCGGCTCTGAAGGCGCATCGGAGCCGGGCCCAGAGGGCACCCCGTCAGGGAGTGGTCATAGTCTCGAGGTCCATCAGGAATTGGACGGCTCGCGCCGCCGGGCTTTCACGAAATCGATTTCCTGCTGCTTGGGAATGCCGGGCTCGAAGCACCGCCGGCAGCGCGCTTCGTACATATCGTTGGCGCCCACCACGATCAGTTCGTCGGAGCCGCGCAGCCGCTGCGTGTGCTTGGCCGGGTTGCCGCAGCGCACGCACACCGCCAGTGTCTTGGTGATGGATTCGGCCTGCGCCAGCAGATCCGGAATCGGCGCGAACGGCCGCCCCAGGTAGTCCGTATCCAGGCCCGCGATAATCACCTGCTTGCCGCTGTCGGCCAGCCTATTCGCCACCTCCACCAGCGACGGGCCCATGAAATTGGCTTCATCCACGCCCACCACTTCGGCGCGCCAGTCGATGCGCTCCAGCATCTCGCCGGCGTCCTTGATCACTTGCGACTGCATGCGCAGATCGCCGTGAGAGACGATTTCCTCGGCCGAGTAACGGTCGTCGATTTTGGGTTTGAACACGGCTACGCGTTTGCGCGCGATCATGGCGCGGCGCAGGCGCCGGATCAGCTCCTCGCTCTTGCCCGAAAACATCGGCCCGCAGATTACTTCAATCCAGCCGGCGTTGCCGGTGATGATATCCATACGAACCGTTCAGCATCCCACAGTTACAACTCCGCCGCCACTGCCCTGCAGCTCGAGCTTTCGATGCCCATTGCAGCTCATTTCTCGACCAAGCGAAAGGAACTAATGGCGCGGGTCACGTCTGTGGGTCTCGGTGGACCGAAGAACCATCTGGCCTGAAAAATGTAGAATCTTTTGTCCACGCATTGAAAACGCTGATACCCACCGAAATGCGTGCCCGGCCCCATAACTTCCTCTTCGTACTCCGCCGCCGGATGGCCAACGAAGTTGAACTCACGGAGTGACGCGGCGTCCAGGCGATAAGACAATCGGTTGGAATCTGTCCTGGCGTCAGTCCATTTGCCAGTCCTCGCCTGGAGATTCATCGCGCTCACATGTCTGTCGAACACGTCGGCGCAGCCCCCTGGAAAGCTTGCAACATGTAGGGATGCCACAGTGTCCCACGCCAAGCGGATGCTGTACACGGTCCCGCCAGCCACTTGCGAATCTTCGTGGGGCCGGGGGGCGTCAGGCAGCATGATGGCAAAGCCGTCGCTCGGGTAAGCGTATTCCTTCCACTGCCGCCCCTGGTCCGTCTTAACCTTCGGCGAGGCGGTTTGCGCCGCGATCAGTCGAATGGCGAAGAACATCGCCACCGCGAAGAGCGTCGGCCCAAGATATCGTCCCATCATACGAACCGTTCAGCATCCCACAGTTAGAGCTCCGACGCCACGGGTGTGCGACGTGAAAGTGACAATTCGCCGGGTTTCCTTTTTTGTGGCTTAAAACCTAGCGTAGTGATACGCTAGGTTTTAGGAGGCTGTAGATGCCTGACTCTCTCGCTGACTTGGAAGCCCGTCGCGCCGCCGTTC
>DASWZP010000155.1:0-23035 GCA_036404395.1 Bryobacteraceae bacterium
CGCCATTCGCGGCCAACTGGAAGTGGCTTTGATGACGGCTGCCTCGACCGAGCAGTATCGCGAGGCCATGTTCAACGCCCTCCAGGATATCGACCGCCTGTCGCAAATCGTGCGCGCGCTGCTGCTGCTCTCGCAAGCCGAGTCCGGCCAACTGGCGCTACAGAGATCGCGCATCGACCTCGCCCTGGTGCTGGAAGACCTGGCCGAGCAGTTCCAGATTCCCGCCGAGGGCGCCCAAGTGCGCCTGGCCGCGCATTGCGAGTCCGGCTGTTTTGTGGATGCCGACCGCGTGCAAATCGAACGCATGATCACCAACCTGCTCTCCAACGCCCTCAAGTTCACGCCCGCTGGCGGCGAGGTGCGGCTGAGCGCGCGGCGGCTCGAGGGCAGCGTGGAGCTGGTGGTCGAAGACACCGGCCGCGGCATCCCCGCCGAGCACCTGCCGCACATCTTCGACCGCTTCTACCGCGTACCCGGTTCGGGCACCGCGCCGGCTCCCGATCAGGGCCTGGGACTGGGCTTGAGTTTCGTCGCCTGGATCGCCAAAGCGCATAACGGGTTCATCGATGTCGAGAGCACTCCCGGCAAAGGCACTCGATTCACCATCACGCTGCCCGCCGCCGGCGCCGCCGCCCTGCCGGAACTCGCCACCCAACCGGCCGGCCGGGCGTAGTGATAAGATCAACTCTCCATGTTGATACTCGCTGCGATTCTCGGCATTCTGATCTACGGCATCGTCGCCGCCACTTGGGGAACGTTCAACCCCACGCTCGGATTCACCAACGCGCAGATCGGCACCATCGCCACCGCGCAGGCCATCGGGCTGGTCGTCGCATCCATCTCGGTGGGGCCGCTGATCGACCTGAAGGGGAAAAAGATCGCGCTCGTCGGGGGCCTGGCGCTGATCTCGATTTCCTTCTGGCTGCTGCCCGCCGCCGGCGGCGACTTCACGCTGGTACTGTTGGCGCTGGCGCTGCTCGGCCTGGGCGGAGGCATCGTGGTCACCGGCGCCAACGCGCTGGTCTCCGATGTCAGCGAATCGCGCCGCGGCAGCATGTTGAACATCCTGAACCTGTTCTTTGGGCTGGGCGGGCTCATCACGCCGTTCGTCACTGCCAACATCCTCGGCGGCAGCGCGGTGCGCATGTGCTACGTCGCCGCCGTGCTGGCTACTGCTGCTCTGATCGTCAACATCGTCACGCCGATGCCGAAACCCACCGGTGAACGCAGCTTCAAGGCTTCCGAAATCGGCTTGGTGGTGGGCCGCCCCGCGCTGTATGCGCTGGCGCTTTTCCTATTCCTTTATATCGCCTGCGAAGTGGGCGTCTGGAACTGGCTGGCCAGATATCTAATGGAAGTGCGTATGCTAGACAAATCCACCGCGCTCAACATCCTGTCGCTCGGCTTCGCCTTGGGGCTGCTGGTGGGACGCCTGGCGATCTCGCGGGTTCTCATCAACGTGTCCGCCTTGTCCGTCACGCTTGGCGCGTCGGTTGCCATGGCCATCACCACTTTCGCCATGTTGCAGGTCACCAGCCCGTCGGCCGCGTGGGTGGTGGTGTTCTGCGCGGGTATGGCGATGGCGCCTGTATTTCCCACCACGCTGGCCCTGGTGGGCGACGCCTTCCCGCGCATGAGCGCTACCGCCATGGGCATCGTCATCGCGTGCGGCTGGTTTGGGCTGGCCGTGAGCAGCCCGATCATCGGCAACGTGGCCAACTCCCACAGCCTGCAAACCGCGCTGCTGCTGTTGCCCGGCTTCTCGGTGATTATGATCCTGGTGAACCTGACCCTGCGCCCGCTATTGCGGAAGCCGGCGTAGGTAGGGCATGCTTTGGCTTGCCAACGCCCGTTTGCGGCCGCGCATTTTTCGCAGCCCGTCGACTCCAAAGCGTGGCGCGGGCAGTCAGCAAGAAACGTCGAGACGACTCTCTGTTAAGCGAAGCGCCCGCGTGGCGCGGGGCCATACGGGAGAGGAACTGCCCGGGGTTCTGCTTGGCGGAATTGTTCGGAGAGCCATTTTTTCGCCCTTGTCTTATCGACAACTTGCAGGCAGTTCCTCAAAAGACCGGCACATGGTATACCATGTGCCCGGCACAATGTGTATAGTATGTGCCCGGTCCGTACCCTCGACGCGGCACGCACGAGTGCGTGCGCCACGTTACCGCGGCTGAAACTTGAAGTCGGAAATCGCGATCTCGTCGTTGCCCTGGATCAGGAATCCGAACTTGCCCTGGGTATAGTCGCGGCCCGGTTCGGCAAAGGTGTCGAGGACTTTCCACTCTTCGCCCCCGCGCCCCCTTTGTACCAGGCGATCCGACGCCACATCGATCTGAATGGTGAACGTCTTCTGATTTCCCAGGTTGTGCGCCGTCTTGGGTACTCGCTCGAGCCGCTGGCCATCCTTGATTACCCAGGCCCTGAAGTTTTTCCGGTCAATCTCGAAAAGCAGATAGTTCTTGGCGTCGAGATACTGGAGGCACCAGCGAATCGCGCCTGCGCGGAACACGCCGCCGCCTTTGACCAGTTCCACCGTGAAAGTGAGGACACCCTTGGGCGACGGCTTAAAGGGAACGAATCCGCCACCCTTGTGGACCCAATTGGCGCCGTCCTTGGTCCAACTCCCCGGGTCCTCGAATAACACCATCGCGTTTGCCACCAGGGCCGGCGCCGCCGGCCGCTCGCGAGCCAGGGTCAAGTCTACTTCCCGGCTTTCGCCGGCGGCCAGTTGGACGCGGGCTGTCGATTCGGTGAATCCGGGTGCGATGGCCGCAAACACGTAGGTACCGGCGGGCAACTCGATCTGGTTCCCTCGAACTTCGTGCGCTTCCGATTCGTCGCCGCGGCGGTAGGTAACGGCCGCCGAGGCGGGGCTGCGGGTGAGCCGAATGGTGCCGTTGGCAGTCGCCAGCACGACGTCGGCGCCCGCCAGCGCCACAGTCTGGCCCGCCTGGAAGGATCGTTGCAGCCGTTTCGGCAGGCGCTGCTCACGCCGCAATTCAATGGTGTGTTCGCCCGGCTGGATTTCGCTAATGCCGAACAATCCATCCGGCCCCACGGTGCCGGCGATCTTCTGATCGACCAAAACCTCAGTGCCGGCCAGCGCACCGTGGATCTGGAGCGAGCCGAATTGCGGCTGCGGCCTCAGGTTGAACTGCACGCGCACTTCGGCGCCCTTCTTCACGTCGACGGTTTGCTCAGGCTCGTCCAGAAAACCGCTCTTGGCCACCCGCACGGCGACCTTACCGAGGATCGGGACGCGCAACTGGCCGTGAGCAGTGAGCCGGCGGTCCTCCTTGCCGTTCAAGAACACATGCACTCCGTCCTGGCCGGTCGAGACAATCAGCGTTCCGGCGTTGACGTCGGTCTTCAGGAACGCGGTCAGCGTGGGCGCGGCGCCGAAGCTCTCGCTCATGTTGTGCCGATCCTGGCCCTCGCCTACTACGATTTCATTCACACCCGGCTGAAAGCCCGTGAGATCCGTCCCGCCAGGACTGGCATCGCTTTGTGGCTGGCCATTGACCGCGAGCTTCCAGGGACCGGCATTGGTCACGATGCGCGCCTGCTTCCCGAAGCTACTCACCAGCACGGCGACCATGTTCCGCGCGTTTACGGGGCCGGTCACGGCCGGCAGCCGCGCATCGGCGATCTCAAACGAGAACGAGGCTTCGCCATTCGGTCCGGTGACTTTCATGGTGTGCGTCCCCGGAGCCACCCTGTCGAGGACCAATTGACCTTCCTGCAGATCGGCCGGCGGCCGATCGTCCACCACCACCTTGCCCTGCACCAGATCGGTCAGCAGGCGAACCGATAGTGCCTGCGGCTGAAGCATCAGCCTGATCGCGTTCGGCGTGGGCCCTCTCACCGCAACCGTGCCCGCCGCGGGTTCGAAGCCGTCCAGCGACGCCGAGATCCGGTAGGTGCCTGGCGCCAACGCCAGTTTGCAGTTGGATAGGCAGGTGGACTCGTGGCCGCCGCCGGCCGCGGACTTCTCCGAGACCGCCGTAACGGACGCGCCCGGAGGAGTGGTCGTAATATCGACCTCGACGGCCGCCCGGTTGCGCGCGATCGCCGCGTTGCGCACGCGAGTGTGATGCACGACCAAGAAAACGATCATCAGGATAACCAGCAGACCAGCGACTGGCGCGATCACCACCGGGCGTTTCCAATTGAACGGAGGGCTCGGCGGCGCCGGCGGGCGGGCAGGGGGCTGAGGCGGTTTTTCGGGCGCTGCCGCGAATGCGGGCGGAGGCTGTGGCGGCGGTGCTGAGTCGAATAAAGGGGATGACAGCGGAGGCGGCGTTGTCGCGGGCACCACGGCCGGCGCGGGCGGCACGGTATCCCGGAAAGGAGATGGCAGCGGAGGCGGTGGCGCGGCCGGCTTTGCAAGCGGAGGCCGTTGCGCGGCCGGCTTTGCAGGCGGAGGCGGCGCGGGCGGATTCTCACGCGTTTCCGGGAATAAGGGCGGCGGCGGTGGCGGCGGAGAAAAATCGAACAAAGGCGATGGCGGCGGAAGCGGCGCAGGCTCCACGGGCGGTGCGGGCCGGGCATCCGGCGCGGGCGGCACGACATCCAGGGGAAGAGTTGCCGGCGGAGCCGGTTGCGCCGCCGGCATCGCAGGCGGCGGCGCGGGCGTTACGCCGATTACGAGCGGAGGCTGTTCCTGCGCGGCGGAGTCGTGTAAAGGGTATGACAGCGCCAGCAAAGGCGCCACGGGCATCACGGCTGGCTCGCGGGGAGCGGCCGGCACCGGCCCGACGCTGTCCGCGAAGTAAGCAGGGGGCGCCGGCGGATCAGTGTGAGTCGACGCGCCTGCGAACAACGGGAACAGAGGGAACAACGGCGACGGCGACTCCGCGATAATCACCGGCGGTTCATGTGGGACAGGGCTTTCGAGTGGAGCGGGTGGCGCGGGCGCGACCGGCGGTTCGGGCGTAGCGGGCGGCGCGGTATCCAGGAAAGGAGTCGGCAACGGGGGCGGAGGCGTTACGTCGATTGCAGGCGGAGGCGGCTGCGTTTCCGGCAGCGGAGGTGGAGGCGGGGCAGGAGGCTCAGGGGGATTTTCAGGCGTCACCGCGAATGCGGGCGGAGGCGGTTGCGGCGGAGCCAGAGCGCTTCCCCGTTGCTTGAGCAGCGTGCCACGCGCCATCAATCGCTGCTTGACTTCGTTTCCGGTGAACTGTACGTCGAAGTCGCCAGGAAAAGCCTGGATGATTTCATTGAGCCGGAAATAGATCGGCTTCAGTGCGGCCAGCTCGGTGGCTGACTCGATCTGTTCGTCGAGCCTCTTAAGTTCCTCGTAAGAATCGATATTTTCCAGGCCCACGTTGCCAATCGTACACCTACGGGCTATCTGGTCCTATACTGACGATGGTCAAACTCCCTGTCTTTTTGGGGCTTTACCAGTAGGCACGGGGCTCTGCCAGCGGGCAGCCGACTGATTTCCGGTTCTATATCACCGATCACAGGAACGCCCACCGGCCGGAGGTTGTTCGCACGCACAAGTGCTTGTTCCTTCAGGGATTGCGCCACAGATTCTGGCTGGCGATCAGGCCATCGCCGGTGGTGGTTGATCGGCGATTGCGGCGTGGATGCCGACGCCAACGGGCCGGGGATGTGCGATAAGGCGATTTCGGACTTCCTTGTGTGGAATCGGCTCGCGGTGGCAGCGAGTATTGTCCAGCACTAACGTCCCGTCTCTGAAGTTCGTTGACAAAAACCCACGAGGCTATCGCCCTATTGCAGGGCCTAAAGGCCCATCTTTAGTAAATCCCAAGCGGCACGGCTCAAGCCGTGCCCTGATACAGACCTCTGGAATCATGTTGCGAAGTAGGTCTCCGACCGTGTGATATGGCGCTTTATATGGTGAACCACTGGTCGTGGCTCCGTTCGGAACCGGGCCCGGAGGCGCCCCGTCAGCGAGCGGTTTGGCGACAGAACCGGATCTTGCGGTTGGAACTGGTAGGACAGGACGTTAGCGGCAGCCTCGGCATATGCGCGTCGAACTGCCTGTGGGAGGGCGTGGGTGGCTTGCCGGGAACGCCCTTCTGGGGGGCGGGTGGCGTTTGATCCCGTTCGCGGCATCGCGCCCGCGGGAAACGCTCTTGGTCGATCGGGCATTCCGGGCAGGGGCGCCGGCGGAGTGGCTCTTGGCGCCGCTTCTCCACTGCGGGACGGAGCGACTGCCATAGGTATTGTTGGAACCCGGCCACACGCAGGGCCGGCTCAATATCAGGAGCAGAGCGGCAAGCAGCGTCCTCATGCCCGGTCTATCGGCCCCAGCGCCGAATTACTTTACGCGCCTGTCCGTGTCGCCGTCGCAACGCGGCCGTCTGGGTCAGGCGAATCGGAGCGTTCGAGCGCCCCGGCGCGCGATGAGCCTTGGAGGTGACCGCGCTTCGATCATTAGCTTTAGTGATTGGAACGCCGCTATCTATCAAGAACCCAAAAAATACATAGAGGAATCCAGGACGTATAAAAACTTCCGAGTAATAACTGCGCCTGACTGAAACAAACGGTTCATAACCACCCGTATTACAGGCGAGGCCGTTTTGCAACGGAAATGCAGTGGGGGCGGCTATGACAGCGCGCGGGATTCAACTGCCTCAGGACTTGATGGACCTCCGGAAGTCAAAGGGCCTCTCGCTAGCCCAGATTGCGGTAGCAACCAAGATCCATCTGCGCTATCTGGAAGCCATCGAACGCGGTGCGTTCCAGGAGTTGCCGGGTAGCCTCTATACCGAAAGCTATATTCGGCAGTACGCGCGTGCGGTAGACGACGCCGATAACGCCCTGTTGGACTACTACCGCAGTGTTTTCGCGCCGCAGACAGTGCGGCAGATCACCGAGCCTGAACCTCAGTCGCGGATGGATCGCTTTCGAGACGTCGTGCGTTACGCATTCGGGCCGGACCCTCGGTTGCCGGTGAGAAAACGCCGCACGGCTTGAGGGTGTGCGGGGCAAGCTGACACAAGATCGGACATCGCGGAGCGGGTACCGGCGGGTATGATGGAGCCTATGGCGCTCACCTGGCTGGTTGTGGGAATCGGCGATATCTCGACCAAGCGGGTCCTGCCCGCGATTCTGGCTTCGCCGGACAGCCGCCTGGCTGGCATCGTAACGCGCGATGCGGCTAAGGCCGCGCGGTATGGTGTACCCAGTTGGGAGAGCCTGGAGGCCGCGCTGGCGGCCTGTGTGGCCGAAGCGGTCTACATCGCCACACCGGTCTTTGTCCACGCCGCGCAGGCCATCGCCGCGCTGCGCGCCGGCCGGCACGTGCTGTGCGAGAAGCCGATGGCCATGGACTACCAGCAAGCGCTGACCATCGAGCAGGCCGCCGAAGAGACTGGACGAACGCTGGGCATTGCTTATTACCGGCGCATGTATCCGAAGGTGGAGCGGGCGCGCGAACTGCTGGCCGGCGGCGCCATCGGGCGTCCGGTTTTCGCCGAGGCCACGTCTCACGATTGGTTCTACCCGGCCGGCGCCGCGCGGGAGTGGCTGCTCGACCCGGCGAAGGCCGGCGGCGGCCCGCTGTACGACATCGCCTGCCACCGCATCGACCTGATGAATTATATGTTCGGCCGGCCGGTGCGGGCCACCGGGTACGGTTCCACGCTGGTGCACCCCATCGCGGTGGAAGACAATGCCACGGTACTGATCGAACACGATTCGGGCCTGCGCGCAATGGTGGATGTGCGCTGGCATTCGCGGGTGGCGCGCGACGAGTTCCGCATTCGAGGCACCGACGGCGAGATGGATCTGTCGCCGCTGAACGGGCCGGAGTTGGTGTATCCCGGCGGCGCCGAGCAAGTGCCGGCGCCAGCCAATCTGCACTACCCCTGCGTCGAGGATTTTACCCGCGCCGTATTGGAAGGCCGCCCACCGCGATCGACTGGCGCCACCGCGCTCGAAACCGAGTGGGTGATGGGCCAGGTGCAAGCGAAATCCTAGCGCCGGGTGTCTGAAGTTCGTTGACAAAGCCCCTGCGAGGCTGTCGCCCTATTGCAGGGCCTAAAGGCCATCCTTTAGTAGATCCCAAGCGGCACGGCTGAAGCCGTACCCTGATACAAGGCCAGCCGCCGGGTTCCCGCTCCCCATGTCGCACACCAGCAGTTCCTCGGCACCTACTACTTGTCCTTCGGCAACAGTTTGACACTGGCCGGCAAGGTGAATAACTCATCGCCGAGGCTCTGGTTGATCTCCACGGTTTCCGAGTACATTTCGAAAATCTTGTCGCCGTTGCGCTCGCGGCGGATGTCATAGGGCCACAGTATGCCGCCGGTGGGGTGGTACTTGGCGAAGGCCGTCACTTCGGTGTCGAAGTCGCCATAGGTTGGATTGCGGCGCCGGAAACTCTGCCGCAGCGGGAGCTTGGTGAACTTGCTGAAGTAGACGGTGACAGTGCGGCCGTCGGCGTCCGTGATGTCGACCATTTCCACCGGCTGGTTCTCGAACACGTCGGAGCCTTGCGAGTAAAACGAAAGGCCGGGCTCGGAGAGCCGCTGGCGCAGGATGTAAAGGATGTTCAGCAACTCGCTCTCCTGGTATCTCGTGAACCGCTCGTCCTCGATCGGCTTGGCGCCGTGGTAGTTGACTTCCCAAGCGCCGTTTTCGCTGAACAACACAAATCCCTCGTCCTGTTTTTTGCCGAAATTCTCGCGCTCTCGCTGGGCCAGCTTGCCCGGCACTGAAGCGAGGTAGCGGGTATAGACGGTGGCCACCGAGAGTCCGGAAAGCTGCGCGTTATAGAAGGAGTAAGCGCGGCCGGCTTCCACGCGGTCCGCGACGCGCAGAAATGCGTCGCCGCCGAGCGCGGCCAGAGCTTCGTTGACCACGCGTTTGCCGCGCGCCTGCCGCGTTTCCTGCTGCGCCCACAGGCCGCCCGAGAGCGCGGCGCACGCCAGCAGGCAGAGGAGCCATGTGGCTGGGTGGCGCACGCACTCGTGCGTGCCGCGTCGAAATTCTTCTCGACGCGTCTTCGCGGTAGGACAGACCATCGCTTTTCGTGGTCTGTCGTCCCGCGTCAAACTGCGACGCGTTGACAGACGACAAAAACCGATCGTCTGTCCTACCACACGAGTTCCGGCGCGGCACCGACGAGCGCGTGCGCCACGATTGCCCGCCGGAAAATGAGTGGTCATGGGCGCCGCTCCAGATCCTCCAGTTGGAGGCCTGTGTTGATCTGAAACTGGCTGACCGCGGATTCGGCCAGATATTTGCCACCCTGATGATACGTCGTGTGAAAAGGCACCTGGATTCCATTCACCTCGCGAAAATCGGAATACTCTTCTTCCATCGGCTGCGGCGGGCCGTTGGGCTGCGGCGAATCGTAGAGCAGTTGCTGCGGCAACCCGGTGGCCGGGTCGATCACCAGGCGAACCGTTTCATCGCCGGCGGAAATCTCGACCGTGCGGTCGTCCACCGCGGCCACGCTGATCTCGCCGCCGGCCAGCAGCAGGCTGAAGTAGACGTGGAACACCTCGTTGCGCATCTCCACCAGGATCGCGCCCCTCAATGGGCCGGCGCCCCGCGGGGTGGAAATCCAGCCGAGCTTGCCGTCGCAGTACAAGCTGACCGGCCCGCTGGTCTGCCGGCTGTCCTGCCGCAAGTGGCTGGGGGCGATCCATCGGTCGGTCTCGCTCGAATCCAGCCGCTCGGCCCTGGGATCGAACCGGTTGTCCTGGGTTACCGTAAAATCCTTCACCACCGCCAGCTTGCCGGCGCCTCCCACGGCGCGCTGCACGCGCGCCAGAATCTCCCGGCCTTTCGCCAGGCTGCCCGCATCGGGATGGGCGGCTTCCTTCTTGAGCTCGGGAATGGTGAGGTCGATGGCAGTCACGGGCCGCCCGAGCTTGGAGAGCGGCTTGCCGAACTGCTCGGGGTTGCCCACGGCCACGATGGTGAAATCCGCCGGAACGAGATGTTGTTTGGCGACGCGCAGCACGTCGGCGCGAGTCACCGCTTCGATCGCCCGCTGGTATTGCTGGATGAAATCGCGCGGGTATCCATAATACTCGTAGTTGAGGATGCGGCCCAGCGTTTTGGCTTTGGTGTCGAAGGCGAACACCAGGCTGTTGAGCGCGGTGTCCTTGGCGGTCTTGAGCTCCTCTTCGCTGACTTCGGCCGAGCGGATGCGCTCCACTTCCTCGAGGATCGGCTGGAGCGTTTCCACGGTGGATACCGATTTGGTGCTGCCCGAGATGAAGAACAAGCCAGGGTGATCGTAGTCGGCGGCCCAGTCGGCTTCAATCTCGTAAGCGTTCCCCATCTCGGTGCGCACCCTGCGGAACAGGCGGCTCTGAAATCCGCCGCCCAAAATGTCGGCCATGATTTCGAGAGCGGGGTAGTCCTTGTCCTGCAACACGCCGCCCAATTGCCCCATCGAAAAAAAGGTCTGCGTCACATCGGACTTGGCTGCCAGGTATGTTCCGGCGGCCGGTTTAGCCGAGACCGGCGGAAAGGCCGGCACGGGCGCCTGTTCCACGGTCCAATCGGCGAACAGTTTTTCCAGGCGGGCCTTCATCTCCGGCGCGCTGAAATCGCCCCAGATCGCCAGCATGGTGTTGGCGGGGAAGAAATAGCGGCGGTAGAAGTCGGCCATATCGGCGCGGGTGACACGGTTGATGGTGTCGTACTCCTCCTGCCAGCCATACGGCGTGCTCTTGCCGTACACGATATTGGTGAACTCGCGCTCGGCGATGTCGTGTGCCTCGTCGTTGCGGCGGGCGATGCCGCCGCTGATCTCGGTCCTGGCCAGGTCGAGCTTGTCCTGACGGAATTCCGGCCCGGTGAGCACGTCGTGAAAATCGCCCAACACTTCGCCCAGGTTTTCCGTGAGGCAGGAGAAACTCACCGACCCGAAACCCTCGTCGATGTTGCTTTCCACGCTGGCGGCGATGTTTTCCAGTTCCTCGTCAAGCTGCTCGCCGGTCTTGGCGCGCGTTCCACCCGTGCGCAGCACCATGCCGGTCAAAGTGGCCAGGCCGATCTTCTCCGGCGGATCGAATAGGTTGCCGGTGCGGATGCGCGCCGCGCCGTGAACCAGCGGCAATTCGTGGTCTTCCAGAAGATAGAGCTTCATGCCGTTGGGCAGGGTGATGGTTTCGACGCTGGGAATTGCGACGGCATGGAGCGGCGGGTAGACGAGGTCCTGCCACGCTGGCGGAGGAGCGGCCTTCGGCGCCGGCGAGGCGATGCTTTTGTGCGGCGGCGCCGCGGGCTGCTGCGGCAGTGGCACCTGGGCGGCCACGCAACCGGCGGCCACCAGCATCAGCGCGGAGAGCCTGAGTCTCCGGCCTGCGGGTTGGCAGACGAAAACGTTTGTCCCACTTTGCGGACGGGTGGGGCAGGCGCTTACGCCTGCCAACCGGTTCTTAGAGAAACCGCTCATGGCCGGCTCTCCCCGGCGCGACCGAGCGAGCTCGGCACCACCGTGAACGCCACCGTGCGGTGCTGCGCCGCGAAGCAGCTATGCGCCACCCGCTCGACATCTTCGGCCGTCACCTTGTTCAGGTCGTCGAGCTGGGTGAACAGCTTCCGCCAATCCCCGAAACTGCCGTAATTCGCCGCCAGCAAGGATGCCAGGCCGGAGTTGCTGTCCAGCCGGCGAATCACCGCCGCGCGAGCCTGGGTTTTCACGCGCTGCAAGGTCTCCGCATCGACTTTCTGCGCCGTAAACCGCGCCAGTAAATCCTCCAGCGCCTTTCGATTTTCCTCCACCGTGTGCCCCACCGCGGGCGCGACGAAGATGACGAACAGGTTTGCATAACGCGACGACGGGTAGGCCGGCGACGCCTCCACTGCGATCGCGATCTTCTTCTCTTGCACCAGATCCTTGTAGAGCAGGCCGGTGCGGCCGATCGAGAGGATCAGCGAGATGACCTCGTACACCGGATCGTCGGGGTCGTCCTGGCCGGGCCGCTTGAAGCCGGCGGCGAACAGCGGCTGGCTTTGCGACTCCACGACGGCGGTTTTCGGGCCGTCCTGCGCCGGCTCAACGGTGTGAATCAGCGGCGGCAGCGGACGCGCCGGCAGGGGGCCGAAGTAGCGCTCCGCCAGGCGCCGGGCCTGGGCCGGATCCACGTCGCCCACGATGGCGAGATTGATATTGGCGGGCACGTAGTATTTGTCGAAGAACGCCTGGGCCATGCCGCGCCGCAGGTTATCCACGTCGCTGGGCCAGCCGCCCGGCGGATTGCGATACGGGAAGGCAGCGAAAGCGGTAGCCACGAAATCCCGCATGAGCTGCCCCTCCGAACCGGGCTGGTTGCGCATGCGGTTTTCCTCCTGCACCACGTCGCGTTCCTGGTAGAACTCGCGGAACACCGGGTGCAGAAAGCGCTGCGACTCCAGGAGAAACCAGAGCTCGATGCGATTGGAAGGCAGGCTGTAGAAATACTCCGTGTAGTCGTAGGACGTATCGGCGTTTAGGCCGGCGCCACCGTTTCGCTCGATGATGCGCGTGTACTCGTTCGATTCCACGTAAGATTGCGCCACATTGATCGCCTGTTTGAGCTGCATGCCGAAATAACCGATCTTGCTTTGGTCGGCCTTGGGCCCTTTGTTGCGTTCGGCTTCCAGTTGGTCGTAAATGTCTTCCACATCTTGCAGGGCTTTTTTCTCGGCAGCCCAGTTCCGGGTGCCGATACTCTCGGTGCCCTTGAACGCCATGTGCTCGAACATGTGGGCAAGGCCGGTTTCGCTCGCGGGATCGTTCGCGGAGCCCGCGTTCACGAAGGTGTGGAAAGATACGACAGGGGCCTCGTGCCGCTCCACGACGGTGAAGTGTAAACCGTTGGCTAAGGTGAATTCCGTAACCTTCTTCTCGAATTCCTTCAGGTCCTGCGCCTGAAGGGAAGCGGCCGCGAGCAGCAGTACCAGGGTTAAACGGTGTCCGATCACAGTTTATCGCTCCTGCACTTTCTTTGAGGATAGCAGGGCTCCCGCTGACATTTGGGCAGTAAGGTTAACAGATAACGTTGTAGAACCGTTGTTACCCCGTACGTACTGCCATGACTTTAGAGCCACTTCGCGTATCCGCATAATGTAGACTACTTCTGATGACGGGACCGAGATAGGCCACGATGCGCGCCGCAGACGACTGGAACGAGACCATTCAGGAATTCGACACGATCGCCGGAGATCGGCGTCGCGACAGGCGCTATGGGCTCGAACTGGATGTGCGCTGGAAACTGATCCGGCGCCGCCGAGTGCTGGAAAGCGGTGAGGGCCGGACGCTGGATGTGTCCAGCGGCGGAATCCTGTTCGATGCCGGGCGTCCGCTGCCGGCGGGCCTCAACGTCGAGCTTTCGATCACCTGGCCCGTGATGCTGCACAACGTGGCCCCGCTGCAACTGTTGGTATATGGCAAGATTGTCCGCTCGGATGGCCGGCGCACGGCCATCCGCATGATGCAGCATGAGTTCCGCACGGCCGGGGCGATGATGGAGCGTCGTTTGGCCCTGGCCAATGGGACGCGGTCCACGCAACCGCTTCTCTCCCGCGTGGGCGGCGGCCCTGGCGTGATCGAGCCGCGCTAAATCCAACCTAAATCGTGGCGCAGGCTGTCAAGCCTGATGAGTCGAGATTCGTCTCGACTCTTCCTCCGCTTACCTCGCGCGGCGCGCCATGAAGGGTTCGGGAGCCGGCGGTGGTGGCGGCACAGGCTCGGGCGCCGGTTTGCGCGGCGGACGGCGGTCCAGCCGGTTGGCGATGAATTCTTCACGGGCTTTCTGCTGGCGGCCCGGCTTGGCTTCCACCGTGGCCCACTCCTCGGGCGTGATTTCCTCGATCGCCGGCAGATACTTCTGGAAGTATGCCCGCAGCCGATCCTGCACCGTCTTCAGCGGCGAAGCATACAGCAGAAACATCACCTGGTCCGGCGCCGCGGTGGACAGCAAGTGGTAAACCTGCGACGGTTTGCGGATGCGCGGCGAACGCAACGCGGCGGCCAGTTTCTTCGATCTCGCTTCCAGTTGCAGCCACTGACTTGTGTCCGCTCGCGAGAATTCGAGATGCTTGGCCAGCGCCTGCTTTTCGCGCGGGCTCAGCTTCTCGGTGAGGGCGAACATGAATGGCCCGAAGCGGGCGGCGCGGGCCTCGGTGTCGTCGGGTAGCATGCGGGCGATCTTGTCGAATTTTGCCAGCCCGGCGCGGTGCGCGTGACCCTCCGCCAGAGTGGGCGAGAACAGGGCCAGCAATCCGGCCTGGGCGAGCGCTTCGACGATCCCAGCGGCCGAATCCTCCACGCCGATCAGCTTCAATTCCGCTCCCAACACGCGTGGCGGAATCGTCTTTTCCACCTCGGCTTCGCGGGCGTTGGCCACTTGCATGGCAGTGCGCTCCTCGGTCACGAAGCCCAGCCGCACGCCCAACCGCACCAGCCGCAGCAGGCGCGTGGGATCGTCGTAAAATCCATAGGAGCTGACCGTGCGCAGCTCATGGCGCTCGATGTCCGCCAGGCCATTCAGCGGGTCCAGCAGCAACCCGCGCGAGGTCTTGTTGAGCGAAAGCGCAATCGCGTTGCAGGTGAAATCGCGGCCGCGCAGATCTTCCTGAATGGTGGCCGGCGAAACCTGCGGCTTGCCGCCGCCGCGCGGGTATTTCTCTTGCCGGGACATGGCGATTTGCGCGGTGGCGCCGCCGGGGAACTCGAGCTCCGCGCTCTTGCGGTTCTCATCCGCCGACACGATGGTGGCGCCGGAGCGTTCGGCCACCGTCTTGGCGAGTTTGAGGGCCGCGCCCTCCACCGCGAAATCGAGATCGCGAATCCGGAAACCAGCCAGCATGTCGCGCATCGCGCCGCCGGTAAGAAATAGGTTGAGGTTGGCCTGTCCTGCGGCGGCCATGACTTGGCCCAGAGCCTGGTTCTGGTCGGGGCTGAGGTGGCTTTCCAAGATGTAGATGTAGTCGCTCATCGAAGTGCGCTCTCGAACTTACCTACCAGGCCCGCGCCCCAATTCCTGTATTGACCTCAGGCGCGGGGATGATGCTTTTGAACCGTTTCCCGCAGTCTCGACCGCATGACGTGAGTATAAATCTGGGTAGTCGAGATGTCGGCGTGGCCCAGCATGACCTGGACGCTGCGCAGGTCCGCTCCACCGTCCAGCAGGTGGGTGGCGAAACTGTGGCGCAGAACATGCGGCGTCAGGCCGCGGAAGATTTGCACTTTGCGTCCATAACCGGCGAGCAGCTTCCAAAATGCCTGCCGGGTGAGGCAGCCGCCGCGCGCGGTCACGAACAGGTAGCGGCTGGCGCGGCCCTTTAGCAGGGCCCCGCGGCCCTCCGCCAGGTACCGCTCCACGGCGCCGATCGCCTCCCGCCCCACCGGTACCAGGCGCTGCTTGTTGCCTTTGCCGGTCACCCGCACGTAGCCCATGCGGGCATCCAGGTCGCCCACCCCCACCCGGCACAATTCGGAAACCCTGAGGCCGGAAGCATAGAGTAGCTCAATCATGGCGCGGTCACGCAGGCCGGTGGGCCGGGCCGTATCGGGTGCCTGGATCAGCTTCTCTATCTCCCCGAGATTAAGAAACTTAGGGATCGTCTGCCATTGTTTGGGCGGACGCAACTCCTGGGCCGGGTCCCAGCCGATGACGCCCTCCTGCAACAAGAATCGAAAAAAACAGCGAAGCGTGGCCAGATGCCGGGCCACCGAGCGATTGCTCAGCTCACCCCGATATAAACTATCAATATAGAGACGCAGCGATTCCGGTCCGGGAAGCTCCGCATGGGCGCCGATAGAGACGATAAACCGCTCCAGGTCTGCACCATAGGCACTGATCGAGTTGGCCGACAGGCCTTTTTCCACGCGGCAATAGTTGAGAAACGCGCGCGCATGGCCGTTCAGGGCCGCCGCTTCCTCCGCCAGCGCTTCTGCCATCGTGCCAATGATACAATAAGCGCCGAAATGATTGAAACATAATTGACAAAAAAGGGCGACCCTTGGCCACTTCCACCACCAAAAAGGCTGTGATCCGCCGGTTCCAGCGGGAAAGTCTCGCCGGTTACGTCAATCCCCTTTCCTATCTTCAACCTGCGGGAGTTGAATTGCTCTCCGCCGAGGGCCAGGTCGTCAACGTGCCCTACGCGGAGATCAAGAGCGTCTCGTTCGTGCGCGATTTCGACGCCGCGGCGGAGGTCGAGCGCCCGGTTTTCCTCAATCGTCCCAAGATGGAGGGCCTCTGGATGCGATTCACCTTTCATGACGGGGAAGTCATGGAAGGCATCCTGCCGAACAACCTGCTGCCGGTGGAACCATACGGGTTCAGCGTGATTCCACCCCACCCCTATAGCGCGCAGCAGCGCGTGTTTCTGCCGCGCCCGGCCTTGCGCTCGGTGGAAGTGCTGGGGGTGGTGGGCAGTCCGCTCAAACGGCGCAAGCCAAAGGCCACGCCCGAAACGCAAATCGGTCTGTTCGGCGAATAAGAAGCTTACCCGCTGCCTCCGTTCCCCGCCGGCGGTTGCGCGCGTGGCTGCAAGGGTGATACAGGTCAATTGCGGTATACTCGAATTTAATACACCCAAGTCCCAAGTTTGGAGGTTCCATGAAGATTCGCACTATAACTGCGGCCCTGGCGGGGGTGGTGCTGTGCGCGCTGCCATCGTTTGCCCAGATCACGTCGCTCGAGGGAGTCGTGACGGGCCTGGACGGCAAGCCCTTAATGGGCGCCGTGATCCAGATCGAACGCGCCGACGTCAGGACCAAGAAGCCGTACGTGACCAAGACGGACAAGAAAGGCCATTATATTTACGGCTTGATCATGGGCACGTACAACATCAAGTGTATTGTGGACGACGTGGAGAAAGACCATGTCAACGGCGTGAAAACCGACCCAACCGCCACCAAGTACCAGAATTTCGACCTCAGGCAGGCTGCCGCCCAGCAGGCCGCCTTGCAAAAGGCCGCGAGCACCGGCGGCATTTCCAAAGACCAGGAACGCGGCATGACCCCTGAGCAGAGGAAGGCAATCGAGGAGTATTACGCCAAGCAGAAAGAAAACCTAAAGAAGAACGCCGCGCTCAACGATGCTTTTAACGCGGGCAAGACCGCCTTGGACGCCAAACAGTACGACGCGGCCATCGAGAACTTCAATAAGGCGTCGGAGATCGACCCCAGGCAGGGCGCTGTGTGGGCCAGCCTGGCGCAGGCTTACGAGGCGCTTGCCAAGACCAAGACGGGCGCCGACTTCGACACCAACATGCAGAAGTCGGCCGACTCCTGGGCCAAAGCGATTGCCCTGAACCCCGACGATGCCGGCCTGCACAACAATTACGCGCTGACGTTAGCGGCAGGCAAGAAGTTCCCCGAAGCGCAGGCTGAGCTCGAGAAGGCCGCCACCATCAACCCGGCCGGCGCCGGCCAGTATTATTACAACCTGGGCGCGCTCGAAGTAAACGCCGGCCAGAACGATGCGGCCAGCGAGACGTTCAAGAAGGCGATCACCATCACGCCGCCGTATGCCGAGGCCTTCTATCAATATGGCCTCACCCTGATGGCCAAAGCGACGCTGGACAAGGACGGCAAGACAATCTTCGTCCCCGGAACCGCGGAAGCTTTCCAGAAATATCTGGAGTTGACTCCGGATGGTCCGCACGCGGAGGAATCCAAGGCCCTGCTGGCCACGCTCAACTCCACTATCCAGACGCAGTACAAGAACCCCGACGCCGGCAAGAAGAAGAAAAAGTCGACTTCGCAGTAGCAGCGCGCACAACCCGGGGCAGCAGCGGCGCGCTTCTGCCCCGATCTCATGATTCGAGCATTTTTCGTCGAGTTTGTTTTCCCCATCCTGTTGTTCCTCGTCATCCGGTCTTTGCTCGGCAATTTCCTCTCCCGGTACCGCACGCCGCCTGCGTCCCGTCCGCAGAGCATGCCATCGGTCCAGGCTGGGGGCGAATTGAAGAAGGATCCCGTCTGCGGCACCTATGTCTCGGCCGCGGCCAGCCTGTCCCGCACCGTGAATGGCCAAGTCGTCCACTTCTGCTCGAAGGCGTGCAGCGACCGGTACCCGAAGGCGTGAGCGGGCAAACTAAGCGCGCCCCGCCCACGACACGCACGGCATTGGCGGGGCATGCTCTATATAGCTAGCTTGCCGTTGCTTCCAGCCGGCACGCCCGTCTTACAATGGGTGAAGATGCCACGAATCTCTCTCCTCGCTCTTGCCTGCGCCGCGCTCTGGGCGCAAAGCGCCGCCCAGAAAGGTCCCGAACCGCCGCCGGATGTCGACAAGGCGCTGCGCGCGCGCGTCAACGAATTCTGCGAGCTGCACAAGCAGGGCAAGTTCCGCCAAGCCGAACAGATGGTGGCGGAAGACACCAAGGATTATTTTTATAACGCCGGCAAACCCCGCTATGTGAGTTACGAGATTAAATCGATCGCTTACAACCGGGATTTCACCAAAGCCACGGCGCTGGTGATTTGCGAACTGGATCTGCCCGCTCCTGGATTCCAGGGCAAGGCCTTCAAGCTGCTCACCCCTTTCAACTGGAAGATCGAGAACGGGCAGTGGATGTGGTACGTGGACAAAGATACGCTGCTGATGACGCCGTTCGGGAAGGTGGCCCCGCGGACCGGCGCCGCCGCCGCGCCCCCTACCGGCAGCGCACCAGGGCCACCGCCGATTCCCGCCACTGCCGACCAGTTTTTCAGTCTGATCAAAGCGGACAAGACCGTCCTCAGTCTGAAGCCCGGAGCCAGCGATCAGGTGGTCATTTCCAACGGCACCCCCGGGTTGGCGACGCTGGAAATCGCACAGCAGGCTCCGGGCGTGGAAGCCAAACTGGACAGTGCCGCCATCCCCGCGGGCGGCAAAGCCGTGCTCACGGTGCATGCCGGCGGGCAGGCGGCTTCCGGCGCCATCGAATTGCGAGTCCGACCCATCGGCCCGCATATTTCCATCAAAGTTTCGGTGGAGTAATCGGTTGGCGGGCGCTGGACCGTTCGGCAACCGATCCCTTCGGCCGCGGCTCCGGCGCGCGCCCGCGAATTTCTTGATTTTGACCGAGTGCGCTACAATCACAAATACCGCAATTCGAGCCGCCGACGGCCCTTGCGGCTCCGAGTCTCCCCATGATGGCTGCCACTGGCACACGCGCTCAGGAGTTTCGCGAACAATTATCGCGCCGCGTGCTGGTCGCCGACGGCGCCATGGGCACCATGCTGTACGCCCGCGGCGTATTCCTCAACCGCTCTTTCGACGAGCTGAATCTTTCGTCGCCGGACCTGGTGCGCGGCATCCACCAGGACTACATCAAGGCGGGCGCGGAGATCGTCGAGACGAACACGTTCGGTGCCAATCGGGTGCGCCTGGCGGCTTTCGGGATGGCCGAAAAGTTGAAGGACATCAACCGCGCCGGAGTGCGGCTGGCGCGCGAAGCGGCGCGCGACACGGCCTTCGTGGCCGGCGCCGTAGGCCCGCTGGGCGTGCGCATCGAGCCGCTCGGCCCCACCTCGTTCGCCGAAGCGCGGGCCATCTTCCGCGAGCAGGTGGATGCGCTCGTCGAAGCCGGCGTGGATGTGCTGATCTTCGAAACCTTCGGCAATCTGGATGAGCTGCGCGAAGCGGTCCTGGCCGCGCGCGACTCCATCGGCGACGCGGTTCCGATCATCGCCCAGGTCACTATCGACGATTTCGGCTACCTGCCCGGCGGCGCCGATACGGAGACCTTCACCCGCGAGATGGATTCGTGGCCGGTGGACGCGATCGGCCTCAATTGTTCGGTGGGCCCCAAGGCCGCCTTCGAAACCCTCGAGCGCATGCTGGCCGTATGTTCCAAGCCGATGAGCGCCATGCCCAACGCCGGCTTGCCGATGCGCGTGGAGGGCCGCAACATCTACCTCTGCTCGCCCGAGTACATGGCCCAGTACGCGCGCCGCATGCTGTGGGCGGGCGTGAAAATCATCGGCGGTTGCTGCGGCACCACGCCGGATCACATCAAATTGATCCGCTCGGAAACCCGCTCCCTGCAGCCGGGGCAGAAGACGCTGGCGGTGACGGTGGGTGAGCCCGAAGCGCGGTCGCACGCGCTGGCTCCGGTGCCGATCGAGCAGAAATCCAAGCTCGGCGCCAAGCTGGCCGCCCGCGAGTTCGTCGCCTTCGTCGAGATTCTCCCGCCGCGCGGGGTGGATGCCTCGCGCGAAATCGACGGCGCCCGCCGCTGCGCCGCAGCCGGCATCGACGCCATCAACGTTCCCGATGGACCGCGCGCCAGCGCGCGGATGAGCGCGCAAGTCACCTGCCAGCTCATCCAGCGGGACGCCGGCATCGAGGCCGTGCTCCACTTCTGTTGCCGCGACCGCAACATCCTGAGCATCCAATCCGAATTGCTGGGCGCGCACACCGCGGGCATTCGCAACCTGATCTGCATCACCGGCGATCCGCCGCGCATGGGCGCGTACCCGGATGCCACCGCGGTTTTCGACGTGGACGCCATCGGCCTGGTCAACATCGTCCGCAATCTGAATCACGGCCTGGATATCGGCGGCAACCCGATGGGCTCGCAGACCGCGCTGCTCACCGGCGTGGGCGCCAATCCGGGCGCCGTGAATCTGGACGAAGAAATCCGCCGCTTCGATTGGAAGACTGAAGCCGGCGCCGAATACGTGGTCACCCAGCCGGTGTTCGACTTGAATCTGCTCGAGGCTTTCCTGAAGCGCATCGAGCACGCCAAACTGCCTGTGATCTGCGGCGTCTGGCCGCTCACCAGTTACCGCAACGCCGAGTTCATGGTGAATGAGCTGCGCGTGCCCGTCCCGGAGGAATTCATGGAGCGTATGCGGCGCGTGGACGACGCCGACAAGGCCCGCGCCGAGGGCGTGGCCATCGGGCGCCAGATGGTCGAGCGCATTCGTACCATGGTGCAGGGTGTGCAATTGAGCGCGCCGTTCGGCCGCTACCAGATGGCGCTCGACGTAGCCGAAGCCATCGGACCGCGCTGACAATTCATGGCCACCGACCTGATCGAAGTCGATCCCGAGTCCCCCCAGCCGGAAGTGCTGGAGCGCGCCGCCGCCCAAATCCGCCGCGGCCAGGTGGTGGCCATCCCCACCGATGCGCTCTACACGCTGGTGGCCGACCCGTATAACCTGCAGGCCGTCACCCAGGTATTCAAAGCCAAGGGCCGCGAGCCGCACCTTTCGCTGCCCATCCTGATCCGCGATACGCTGATGGCCGAAGAGTTGGCGAGCGAGTTGAGCAGCCGCTTCTTCCTGCTGGCGCGCCGCTTCTGGCCCGGCCCCCTCACCATCATCGTGCCGGCTTCGGCCCGGGTGCCGTTGAAGGTCACCGGCAACACCGGCCGCCTGGCGCTGCGCCAGCCGCGCTCGGCCGTAGCCAGCCAGCTTGTGGCGATCACCGGCCAGCCCCTCATCGCCACCAGCGCCAACATCTCCGGCAGCCCTACCTGCTCGAGCGGCATCGATGTCTTCGCCCTGATGGATGGCCGGGTCGACCTGGTGCTCGATGGCGGCGCCTGCACCGGCCTGGGCTCCACCACCGTCGATATCACCGAACCCTACTGGCGCTTAATCAAACCCGGCGCCGTCGACGAGAAGGCGATTGCGGAGTGTCTGCAGTAAGTAAGACGAACCGGCGCAGGTGCGTCGCGCCGGACTAATAATTGACAGGAGCATCGGCATGAGTTTCAAAGTGGCGGCTGCGATTCTCTGCGCGCTGTGCGCCGGCGCCCAACCGGCGCACCAACCATTTCAGGCGCGCGCTGCGTCCACTATCTCTCTATCCAAAGTCGGCGATACGGAAGAAGTCGACATCACTAATGTCACGTATGAAATAACGCCCGCCTACGTTCCCGGCAGGCCCGGGGCGGAGCGCCTGCTGCTGCGCCAGACCTGCACCACCAAGGCGATTCTGGAGGAGCCGGAATGGGGGTCGACCACCGTGCTGGAGGCCTGGCCGCTCGGCGCCAGCCTCAGCCAGAAGCCGATCTACACCATCAAGGCCACCGGCCCGGGCGGCAGAACCGTGGACGGAGGTCTCTTCGTGATCGACCGCGGAACCGGCGACGTGGAATGGTGGTCGGTCTATCAGCTCGGCACCGGCCAGCATCTGTTCGATACCTATGTCCCCTTGCTCGGCTTCTCGATCTCGCGCGAGACGCTGAGTATGCGGTACATCGGCTTCGAGGTGCCACCGGACGATGCGGCCGACGCCCGTCTGAAGCAGCCCAACGTGGTAGGCGTGATAACCTACGCGTCGGCCGAAGGAAAGAAGCGCGAAGCCCTGTTGACCGCCGCGAACGCTAACACCGCGGCCGGGTTGCGTTCCTATTCGGACGCCACCCGCACCGTCTCGGTTGTGGAAGGCGCGCCGCCCAAAGGCATCCGGATTTTCATCAGCCAGAACGCCCCTTCGCCCGCGAATCCGATATCGTTGACGATTCCGCTGGCCGCCGACGATCTCGACGTGGACCACGCCCAACTGCCCGCCGGCCTTCACCTGTCGCGGTGGAAACGGTAGTCTCCACCGCTCGCCAGTCGCTCATCGCCACCAGCGCCAACATCCCCGGCAGCCCCACCTGCGCGAGCGGCATCGCCATCTGCTCCGCGGACCTCACAATCTCCACTATTCATGCGGCGGTGTCGGATCTGACTACCGATACCCTCACTCGGTAGCCAAGTGAGGCCAGAATACGAATCAGAAGATCGCTCGACACGTGTTCGAGATCGTCGTTCAGAATGGAAGTCACCCTGGTACGCGCAGTGCCTGCCCGTCTCGCGATCTCCGCGTGGGTGATCTTCTGGCGGGATACGATTTCCTTGAGACGCTTGAGCAGCGCGTGTTGAACCTGCCACTCCTTGGCCGCTGCGGCGGAGAGCCCCAGCGCCGCTGCCAGGTTTTCCGGTGTCGTCGCCACGATCGATTTGAGTCTACGCATCGAGAAGCTCCTTCAAACGTTATCTTGCCAGCTCCATTTCGAGAGGAGGCGTCCGCTGGGTCTTCTTGACAAAGGCGTGGAAGACAAGGATGCCCCGAGAAAGCGCCGTGTAATAGAAGACCCGGAAGATGCCATCCTCACC
>DASWZP010000156.1:0-5410 GCA_036404395.1 Bryobacteraceae bacterium
CCGAATGGGTGATCCAGCACAGGAATCGGGCGCTGATAGTGGTATAATCGCAGCTTATGTCAGTCTCTTGATTCCAACCCTGGGGGACTTTTTAGCTGGTCCCCATCCCGAACCCCTCGCCGGAACATACCCTCGTACCAATTACGAGCCGCCGGCACAAGTCGTTTCAGCATAAGGAGTTCTAAGATGCTTAAGTTGTTACCCAGCGGTCTGGTAGTGTTTGTCGGCTTAGCCAGCGCCCCGGCTACAGTTTCTCCGGTGCAGTTTAGCCGAGTTTCCGAGGTCCTTCAGGACGCGCGCCTGGAAGCCGTTCGCGGGTTTTTCGAAAAAACGGGTTGCCCGGCCCGCGAGTATTCGCAAGCGTTTCTGGATGCCGCCGACGATTACCAATTGGATTGGCGGCTGCTGCCGAGCATTTCTTTCGTGGAATCGACCGGCGGCAAGGCTGCGCCGTACAACAACATCTTTGGCTGGGACAACGGACGCAGCAGATTCTCCAGCCCAACCGCGGCGATCTGGGGTGTGGCTTATCAGCTCGGGTACTCGAAGTTGTACCGGGACAAAAGCCTCAACCAGTTGCTCGCCCTCTACAACCCCGATCCCGAATATGCCGCCAAGGTGAAAAGCGTCATGATCCGGATTGCGGTTCTCCAATAGTCTTAGTCCACCAACGGTCGCATTCGCGTGGAGCGATCTCCGGTGAGTTTTCTCTTGACAAGGACTAGTCTGTACTATAAACTAGTCTTCATGAAGGACAATTCCGCAGTGCCAATGGCTTCCCCGGGGCAGCGAGCTGCCTCCTATTGGTTCGTCGATGGCCTCCCGGATATCCTGCTCGGGGTGACGCTGCTCATCTTCGGCGGATTGGGGCTCTGGTGGTGCCTCCATATGTCCAAGTCTGTGGCGTGGCCCGACCTGTATTTCCTAGAGGCTGGTTTGATACTCCTCTTTTGGAAAGGCCGCGAGATCCTCGGTTTTTTGAAATCGCGCGTGACGTATCCGCGCACTGGCTATGTGCAGCCACCGGAGGATATTCCGGACATGCTCATAGGACATCCAACCACGCTGATTACCCTATCGCTGAAGCCGGCGCCTCCGCCGGATGAAAACGTGACCCGCTTCAACACGCGGACGGTGTATGTCGTTTTCCTGTGGTGCTTCCTTCTTTTCGGCGCAGCCGCGAACCCTTGGAAGAGCTGGTACACGGCATTGGTGATGCTCCCGCTCGCGGTCGCGCTGTATGCATGGAACCGGCGGTCGGAGCGTCCCTATCGATGGTGGTCCACGCTGATACTGGCGCTCAGCGGGCCGGCGTTGCTGTGGCTGGACCTCTCACCGCTCCTCCAGCCGCTGCTCATGCCTTTGCTGGCCGGAGCGTGGCTGGTGGCAGACGGCGGGTACACGCTGGTCCAGTATCTGCGTGCGAACCAGTATCCACGGGCTCGGGAAAGTGTGCAGGCATGACTCCGCGCATGCAGGAAATCTCGCAACTGGATCGCGTGATCCACGAACCGGCGCGCCTGGCGATCATGCTCATCCTGGGCGGCGTGGGCGAAGCGGACTTCCTCTACCTGCAGCGGGAGGGTGGATTCACGCAAGGGAACCTGTCGGGACACCTGGCGAAACTGGAAGAGGCCGGGTATGTCGAGATCGAGAAAAAGTTCAAGGGCAAAGTGCCGCTGACGGTGTGCAGTCTCACCGGCAAGGGCAAAGCCGCTTTCACCGAATACGCAAATCGCATGCTGGGGCTCTTGCAGCCGAGCGGCGCGACTGGCGCTCCACAGCCATAGAATGCGCCATGGCGCAGTGGCGCAAGTCCGGCCCACATTGACAACCCCATCTTAACCGGCGTATATTTGCTAACATACTGATCTTTCAATGGTTGCGGTAGCTGGCCCATGGTCTCGGTCGATCGTGTTTCAGGGGAAAAGGTAACGCAGTCGCTGCCGCGTGCTTTGCGCTCGGCGCAGCGACATCATCCCCGCCAACTACCGGCGAATCAAACATGGGCGGAACACTAATGGCTGACGAGCAGAATGACGCGCAACCGGACCAGGCAATACCGGAAAGCTACGAAGAACTGCTGGACGACTACAGCCATTTTGCGCCGCCCGCGGCCGACGAAGTATTGCAGGGAACCGTTCTCAGCCTGACCGCCAAAGACGTCATCGTCGACTTCGGATACAAATCCGAAGGCATCGTTCCGATCGAGCAGTTTCAGGGTCACGGCGGCGAAATCACCGTCCGGCCCGGCGACGTCGTGGATGTGATGATCGACCACGGCGAGCAGATTGAAGGATACGTCCTGCTCTCCCATTCGCGCGCCGCGCGGCTGCGCGTTTGGGACAACCTGGAAAAGGCCTACCAGGAGCAACTGGTCATCTCCGGCCGCGTGCTGGGCCGTGTCAAAGGCGGCCTGGCGGTGGACGTGGGCGTCAAGGCATTCATGCCGGGATCGCAGGCCGATCCACGCCCGGTGCGCAACCTGGATGCCTTGGCCGGCCAGGATGTGCCGGTCAAAATCGTCAAGCTGAACCGGCGCCGCGGCAACGTAGTGGTCTCGCGCAAGCTCGCCGTGGAAGAAGAAATCCACGAGCGCAAGAGCGCCACGCTCGACCATATCCAGGAAGGAGCTGTCGTCACCGGCGTGGTCAAGAACCTGGCCGAATACGGCGCCTTCATCGACCTGGGCGGCATCGACGGGCTGCTTCACGTGACCGATATTTCCTGGGGGCGCATCGCTCACCCCTCCGAAGTGCTGCACGTGGGCGACGAGATCGCGGCCAAGGTGCTCAAGTTCGATCGCGCCAAGGAGCGAGTGTCGCTCGGCATGAAGCAACTGGAGCCCGACCCGTGGGAATCGGTGGCCGAACGCTACCCGGTCAACGCCCGCGTGCTGGGCCGCGTGGTCAACGTCACCGACTACGGCGCTTTTGTCGAGCTCGAGCCGGGCATCGAGGGCCTGATCCACATCAGCGAAATGACCTGGTCGCGGCGCATGAAACATCCGTCGAAGGTGGTCAAGCCCAACGACCAGGTGGAGGCCGTGGTGCTCGAAGTGCACGCCAAGGAGCGGCGCATTTCGCTTGGCCTCAAGCAGCTCGAGCCCAACCCGTGGACCACCATCGACACCCGTTACAGCGTCGGCTCGGTGGTGGAGGGACGCGTGCGCAACATGACCGATTTCGGCGCATTCATCGAAATCGAGGAAGGCATCGACGGCCTGGTGCATGTCTCCGATTTGTCCTGGACCAAGCGCGTCAAGCATCCTTCCGAAGTGTTGAAGAAGGGGCAGACCGTGCAGGCCGTCATTCTGGCCATCGATTCCGGGGCGCACCGCCTGTCGCTCGGCGTCAAGCAATTGCAGCCGGATGCCTGGGAAAGCTTCTTTCAAACTCACCAGGTGGGCGATACGGTGCACGGCAAGGTATGCCGCCTGGCCAGCTTCGGCGCTTTTGTCGAATTGGCCGAAGGAGTGGAAGGGTTGTGCCACTTTTCCGAGGTGCCGGGTTACTTGGGCAAGCGCGCCGCCGAGCCGCCGCTGGCGGTGGGCCAGGAGTTTGACTTTAAAATCGTCAAAATGAGCGAAGCCGAGAAGAAGATCGGCCTCAGTTTGCGGGCCGCGGCGGTCGACGAAGAGAAGACCAGGTTGGTGGATTACCAGCGGCACGCCGCGGCGGCGACCACCACTATCGAAGAGGCAATGGGTCTCAAGGAGCCTGAACCGAAGTGAACAGAACCTTAGTAAACTTGCAAATTGACTGGAATCACGCGATACTGCGGTTTCGTAAACGATTGAGACTCTGGAGCATGGGATGACGAAAGCCGATCTGATTGAAGAGGTCTCCCGCGTGGTGGAAATGACGCGCAAGGAGTCCGAGGTCATCGTGGAAGCCATTTTCGATAGCATTGTGCGCTCCTTGCGCACCGGCGACAAAATTGAGATTCGGGGCTTCGGCAGCTTTCGCACTCGCCAGCGGCAGCCGCGCATCGGCCGCAATCCGAAGACCGGCGCGCGGGTCGAGGTGCCGGCCAAGAAGATCCCCTATTTCAAGCCGAGCAAGGAACTGAAGGACGTAGTCAACCTCTCTGCAACCCCGGCCGCGCCCGTCGAAGGCGCGGGGCCCACGCCACAACAGGTGCCCAACCCGTAAGCCGGCGCGGCGCGCACCCCAATGGACTATCTGTGGACTCCGTGGCGCTACCACTACATCACGGCCGCGCCGGCGGAGCCAGGCGTGTGCGTCTTCTGCCGGGCGGCCGCGGCGGATGACCGTGAGGCGCTGGTGGTCCACCGCGCCGCCCACAATTTCGTCATCCTCAACCGCTTCCCTTACACCAGCGGCCATGTCATGGTGGTGCCCTTCGCGCACATCGCCACCATTGAAGACCTGCCCGAGCCGGCGTTGTTCGAGATGATGGCCCTGGCGCGCGACGCGGTGAAGCACCTGCGCGTCCTCTATCGCCCCGATGGATGGAACCTCGGCATGAACCTGGGCCACAGCGCCGGCGCCGGCATTGCCGCCCACGCGCACATGCACGTGCTGCCGCGCTGGACCGGCGACACCAGCTTCATCACCACCGCCGGGGAGACCCGCGTAGTTCCCGAGGCGCTCGAAACAACATGGGAAAAGCTGACGGGGGCATTCAAGGCGGGGTAGGCGGCTGTGGCACCTAGGTACACCCGTTTGTAAATGCAGTGACGTATTTCCCGCGGCCGGCTGAGTGCTTCGCGGCGGGCCGGGCATGCCCGGCCCCTACGGCCGGGGGTTGGGCGCTGTAGGGGCGAGGCATGCCTCGCCCGCGAGTCGCGGCGATAAAACGTTATCGCAATTGCAAAACAGCATGATAAGCTGGCGGGGTTCCGAGAGCACCGAGTCACGGGACGGCTACGCCGAGAGCAGAAGCAGGCCGTCGACGGCCGAATAATCGCTTGGGTTGTTGGTAATCAGGGGGACCTGGTAATGGAGGGCGCTCGCCGCAATCCAGGCGTCGGCTGTCTGAATCGGACGCCCTTTTCTTTTGGCGGCGAAGGAAACCTCGGCCCATTTTCCACACAACTCGCGGCTGACCGGCAGGACGGCGTAACGTGTCAGGTGCTGGGCCAGTTCGAGCTTCCGCCTCTCACCCCAGGCCCGTTCGAGCGACCAGCGCTCCAATTCCGCCAGCGTCATGAAGGAGATCCCGAGCAATCAGCCTGTCAGATGGGAGCGGTAGGCGCGCGCCCGCGTGTCGCCTTTGAACAGCATCGACACCACGTCGGTGTCAACGATGGCGGCATTCATTGTGGGCCGGGAGGGCAGTTACCTTCTCGCCGCCAACCGCGCAGGCTTGCCGAGAATTCCTCTACCGATTCGTCGCCGTCGACCGGCTCTCCAAGAAGAATCTCAAAGTCGCCAATCGGAGTGAC
>DASWZP010000157.1:0-2660 GCA_036404395.1 Bryobacteraceae bacterium
GATACGGTCAGCTCCGGCACCATGCCCATATAGATGATGGCGCGGTCGCCCTTCTTCAGCCCTCGCCCCTTCAGCACGTTGGCGAAGCGGCACACCAGCCGGTGCAATTCCTGGTAGGAGATCTGGCGCTGGTCGCCCGGCTCGCCCTCCCATAAAATGGCCACCTTGTTCTTTCGATGCGTCGTCAGATGCCGGTCCACGCAGTTGTAGGATGCGTTGGTCTTCCCGCCAACAAACCACTTGGCGAACGGCGGATGCCACTCAAACACGTGCGACCACTCCCGAAACCAGAAGAGCTCTTTTTCCGCCAGCTCGCCCCAAAATTCTTCGGGCTTTTCCGCGGCTCTCCGATAGAGTGCCCGGTATTCGTCCATACCTTGCACATATGCGCGACTGGCAAACTCACTGCTCGGTGGATAGACGTTGGTTGGCGCCATGCCAGAGATATTATCAGAAACGGCGTTGGGCCCGTGGCGCACGCACTCGTCGGTGCCGCGCCGGCACTCGTGCCGACGCAGGGCGCGCGGATTGAAGACACGTCAAGAAGAGTCTCGACGCGGCAGGCGGACCGCCCGCGCCACATCGGCAGACTGAACCGTGAGGGCTGCCGGTTAATCTGTCGCGCTAAATCACAGTCTCCACCGCCAGATTGTCGATTAGCCGCGCGCGGCCGATGCGGACGGCTATGGCCAGTAGCGCGGCGCCGTGAATCCGGCCGAGCGGCGCCAGCGATTCCGCATCCACCACCTCGGCGTAATCGACGCTCGCCAGCGGTTCCGTCTCAATCGCCTCCCGTAGCTGCCTGGCGATCGCGGCGCCGTCGCGTTCCCCCTCCTCGATTCGCTTTCCGGCCGCCACCAGCGACCGGCGCAGAATCGTCGCCGCGCGGCGTTCTTCCGCGAAAAGATAGCTGTTGCGCGAACTCATCGCCACGCCGTCCGGCTCGCGCACGATCGGGCATCGCACCAGTTCGATATCGAAGTTCAGGTCGCGAATCATGGTCTCGATCACGCGCACCTGCTGATAATCCTTCAACCCGAAGTACGCGCGCTGCGGCCGGCAGGCGTTGAACAGCTTGGCCACTACCGTCGCCACGCCCCGGAAATGAACCGGCCGCGACGCGCCGCACAGGTTTCCGGTGAGGCGCTCCACGTTGACGAACGTGGCGTGATCGCCGGCGTACATTTCGCCGGCCTCCGGCGCGAACATCGCGTCCACGCCCTCCGCGCCGGCGCGCGCGCAATCCCGCTCGAAGTCTCTGGGATATGCCGCGAGATCCTCGCCGGGCCCGAACTGGGTCGGGTTCACGAACAGAGACACCACTACCATCCCGCACTCCCCACGCGCCCTCCGCATCAGCGACAGATGGCCTTCATGAAAGAAACCCATCGTCGGCACCAGTCCCACGATGTCGCCGGAGCGGCGCCGAGTCTCCGCCTCCGCCCGCATCTCTTCAACTGTTCTTATAATCCGCATTACCTTTTTGGTAGGGCATGCTTTAGCTTGCCAACGCCCGCTTGCGGGCGCGGTCTTTTTGAAAGCTCCCTGAGTCGCCGATCAGTTCGGGTACGAGCCCGTGATCTTCTTCAGGAATCCGTGGAAGCGATGGACCCATCCGCCGCCCTGCTGGTAATCGCCCTTGAGGAACATGAACGGGCACTCGCCCGGAATCACGGAGACCCCATGAGCTTCGCAAACGCCAACGGCCTGCGCGCTGACCGAGCCTTTCCCATGGGTGCGGCACATCCAGATCCGCTTCACGCCGGCACGGATGCAATCGCCCACCACCTGCTCGGCGACCGCGGGCGAGGTCAACAAGACCACGCCATCGGGGACCGGTTCGATATCCTGCACGCGGGCGAAGCAACGGCGCCCCTCGATTTCGGCGATGGCCGGGTTGACCGGAACCGCGTCGTAGCCGCGCGCGCCGAACTCGCGATAGAGCGCCCGCGAATAATCCTTCGGCTGCCGCGAGACGCCCACGAACGCCAGCCGCTTCTGGCTCAGAAAATCCTGCACCCGCTCCATCGAAGCCATATCAATCGGACCCTCCAGTCCGATTTTAGGCCGCGGACCGGCTCGAAACAAGTGCGTTTATTCGCAAGTCTCTTGCAAACGCAGCGGCAAGCTAAAGCATGCCCTACCAATACGTTGCCGTGGGTAGGGCAGGCTTTAGCTTGCCCAAACGAAAGGAGTTTTGAGGGATGCGGACTACGCGACTTTCTGAACTTTGCCGCTGCGGATACACGACGTGCAGACGCGCAGGCGGCGAGCAGCCCCGTTCACCACGGCGCGAACCGATTGCAGGTTCAGGTCCCAGCGCCGCTTGGTGACGTTGTGGGCGTGGCTGATGCGGTTTCCGAACACTGGTCCGCGGCCGCAAATATCACATACTCTTGCCATAAAGCACAAATCTCCCCATCGAGTCGAAAGGTCAAGTATAGCAGATCCGCGGCCGCCGCCGCTCGCGATGCTACAGTATGTCGCGGCCAAATAGAAAGTTCCTCTTGACAACCGCAAGGTTGAAGGATGGAACGAATCGCGATGAGCCAAGAGGAACGAGATGACCTGCACTGGCTGAAACGGGTTGAGGCGGGCAGCATGACTCAGCGCGAGGCCGCTGAGAAGATGGGGGTGACGCCTCGGTGGGTGCGCGAACT
>DASWZP010000158.1:0-1591 GCA_036404395.1 Bryobacteraceae bacterium
CCAACCAATCCGCCTATATCATCGTCGATCGCTCCACCGGCGAGCGCACGGTGTTGTGGCGGCGCGACGATTGTCTCCGCATCGATCCCGCCGAGATCGCGGATGAGCAGATCACCGGCGCGCGCCTGTTGCACATCGACGGCCATGATACCCCCGCCGTGGCCCACGCCGCCGCCATCGCGCGCCGTCACGCGATTCCAGTCACGGTGGACGTGGACACCATCTACCGAGGCTTTGACCGCGTGCTGCCGAACGTGGATTACCTGGTGGCGAGCTCCGAATTCCCCGCCAACTGGACCGGCAACCGCGACCCGTTCGAGGCGCTGGAGAGCCTGCAAACCGAATATGGGATGAAGGTGGCGGCCATGACGCTGGGTGCGCAGGGGGCGCTGGCGCGCAGCGGGGGCCAATTCATCTACGCGCCGGCATACGTGGTCGATTGCGTGGATACCACCGGCGCCGGAGACGTGTTTCACGGGGCGTTCTGCTATGCTGTTTTGCAAGGGATGACGATGCCTGCCGCTTTGGATTTCTCGAACGCCATGGCCGCTCTCAACTGCACCGCCATGGGCGCCCGCGGCGGGATTTGCGGCCTGGAAGAAATTCGCCTGTTGATGGCGCGCGGCGAACGGCGCTCCGATCCCGATTTTGCCGCGCGCGCTCACGCTTCCGGCGCGCCTCCGGCGGTTTAAATGTTCCCGCTACGCGACACACAGCCGAGCTATTCCAAGCCCCTCGTCACGGTCCTGCTGATCGTAGTCAATATTCTGATTTTCCTGTTCGAGTTCTCGCTCGACCCTTACACTCGCAATGCTTTCATCTTCGCCTACGGCCTGGTTCCGGACCACTTCGCGGTGACCAACGTTTTCACTTCCATGTTTCTGCACGCCGGCTGGCTGCACGTGCTCGGCAATATGTGGTTCCTGTGGATTTTCGGCGACAACATCGAGGACATACTGGGCCACGGCAAGTTTCTGCTGTTTTATTTGATGTGCGGCGTGGCGGCGGCACTGACGCAGGTTCTCTTCGACCCAACCTCGCGCGTTCCCATGGTGGGAGCCTCGGGCGCCATCGCCGGCGTGATGGGCGCCTACATGATGAAGTTCCCACGCGCCCGCATCGTGACCTTTGTTTTCGTCTTTTTCTTTATCACTACTTTCGATGTTCCCGCCTGGTTGATGCTGATCTACTGGTTCGTGCTGCAGTTGTTCGGCGGTTTCGACAGCATCGCGGCCTCGCAGTATTCACACGGCGGCGGCACGGCGTTTCTGGCTCATGTGGGCGGCTTCATCGCCGGCATGGTGCTCATCTTTTTGCTCGGCACGCGGCAGCCCTATTACCGCCGCCGCGACCTTTCCTGGTAATGAAGCGGCGAAGCATGCCATTTCGAAATGACGATAGCGCCTTGTCGCGCAGCCCGCGGGCGAGGCGTGCCTCGCCCCAACAAACGACCCGTAGGGGCCGGGCATGCCCGGCCCGGCTCGGGCATCGACTGAGTATCACGGAGGTGCCCCATTCCCGATGAAACCAGCGGCGCGCGCGTGAGCCTGGACGTGCTGGCCATCGCGGCCCATCCCGACGACGTGGAACA
>DASWZP010000159.1:0-14156 GCA_036404395.1 Bryobacteraceae bacterium
TCAATCCTCGTGCGCTGGTTCCGGCCGGCGCGCGGCAATCCCGCGCCGCAAGAACCGGCGGAGGCTCCCTCGGCCGCCAGCGTCGTGATCGCCAACTGGAACGGCCGCGACCTGCTCGCCCGGTATCTGCCGTCGGTCATCGCCGCGCTGGCCGGCAACCCGGCCAATGAGATTATCGTCGTCGACAACGGATCCACCGACGGCAGCGCCGCTTATGTGCGGGCCGAATTCCCGCACGTCAAACTGGTGGCTCTCGACCGGAACCTCGGCTTCGGCGGCGGCTCGAATGCGGGCTTCCGCGAGGCGAAGAACAGTATCGTCGTGCTCCTCAACAACGACATGCGCGTGGAGCCCGATTTCCTTGCGCCCCTGCTCGAAGGCTTCGTCGACTCGGCGGTGTTCGCCGTCTCCTGCCAGATCTTTTTCAAGGATCTCGATAAGATTCGCGAAGAGACCGGCCTGACCCAGGGCTGGTGGCAGGACGGCGCATTGCGCGTGCGTCACCGCGCCGACCCCGCCGTGACCGGCCTGTTTCCCTGCTTCTACGGCGGCGGAGGCTCGTGCGCTTTCGACCGGCGCAAATTCCATGCGCTGGGCGGCTTCGACGAACTGTTCGCGCCCTTCTACTTCGAAGATACCGACCTCGGTTACATGGCCTGGAAGCGCGGCTGGAAGGTGTTCTACCAGGCGCATAGCGTGGTCCACCACGAGCACCGCGGCACCATCGGCAAGACTTTCGGCGACGATTTCATCCAAGGCGTGATCAAGCGAAACGCGCTGCTGTTCGCCTGGAAAAACATTCACGAGTGGCAACGACTGGCCGGTCATTTCGCGTTCACCTGGGCGGGCGCGGTGCTGAGCGTGATCTTCGGCGAAATCGCCGGCCGGCCCACTTTCGCCGCGCTGTGGCGCGCGTTTCTCCGGCTGCCTTCGGCCGTGCGCTCGCGCTGGCGCGCCCGCGCGCTCTCGAGCGTCAGCGATACCGAAGCCTTCCGCCGTCCTTTGGGCGGTTATTTCCGCGACCGTTTTGCCGCGCTGCCCGCCGAGCCCTCGCCGCTGCGCGTGCTCTTCGTCTCGCCCTATCCCATCTGCCCGCCGGTCCACGGCGGCGGCGTCTTCATGTACCAAACCCTGCGCGAGTTGGCCGGCCTGGCCGAGGTACACGTCGCCGGTTTGCTCGACTTCGCCTGGCAGGAACAAGACAATCTGGAGCTCCGCCAGTTCTGCGCCTCGGCCGAATGGCTGGCGCGCCCCGCCGGCCATCCGAACCACGGCGGCCCGCTCGAGCCATACGCCGTGCGCGAGTTCCATAACGAAGAGCTGGAATGGCTGATTCACCGCCAGATTTACTTGCGCCAGATCGACGTGGTGCAGCTCGAATACACCGTGCTGGCGCAGTATGGCTGCGACTTTCGCCGCATCGCGGTGGCGCTCTTCGAACACGATATTTACTTCCAATCCATCGGCCGCGGCTTGGGCCACATGGCCGGCCTCACCGCCGAGATGAAGGCGCGCGGCGAATACCTGCGCGCGCTGCGCTACGAGTTGCGCGTGCTGCCTCGCTTCGACCAGGTGCAGGTGTGCACGGCGGCCAATCGCGATTACCTGCTTGGCTTCCTGCCGCGACTGGCCCCGCGGGTCTCGGCCGGCCTGCGCGCCGGTATCGACGTCTCGCACTACCGCTTTCGCGCCGAGGGCCGCGAGCCGTTCACCATGTTGTTCGTCGGCAGTTTTCGCCACGAGCCTAATCGCGCCGCGTTGGACTGGTTCGTGCACCGGGTGCTGCCGCTGATTGTCGCGCGCGAGCCGCGCGCGCGCCTCGTGATCGTGGGGTCCGATCCGCCGCCCGCCCACACCTACGCCGATTACGCCGCCAACCTGGAAATGCCGGGCGCGGTGTCCGACATTCGCTCTCCGCTCCAACGTTTCGCCGTCTTCGTCTGCCCGGTGCTGAGCGGCTCCGGCGTGCGGGTCAAGCTATTGGAGGCTTTCGCCGCCGGCATCCCGGTGGTCTCCACGGCGCTAGGCGCTGAAGGCTTGGCGGCCGAGGATGGCCGGTTTTGCGCGCTGGCGGATTCACCCGAAGCCTTCACCGCGCGCGTGATCGAGATGTTCGCCGACCCGCCAGCCGCCGCCGCGATTGCCGCCCGCGCCCGCGCCGAGGTGGAAGCCAACTGGGCCATCGACGTTCTCACCCGCAACCTGGTCGACGGCTATCGCCGCTTGGTGCGCCAAAAACGCGAAGCGACTTAGTTGTTTAGGGGCCGATTTTCCGGTCTCTTGTGAAACCGGATAGACTGGTGCCGTGAGCCGCGGCGACGCTCTCCCGGCTCGCCGGAAAGGAAGCCATGAAGCTCACCAGACGAAATGCGCTCGGCCTGATTGCCGCGGCGCCGCTTGCCCGCCTGCGCGCCGACGCGCCGGCCGTTCTCAAGATTGCCCCAGGTCCATTCGAGGGGACACGCGAATCGCTCGCGGCCTATCGCGTGCCGGAGTGGTTCCGCGATGCCAAGTTCGGAATCTGGGCGCATTGGGGGCCGCAATCGGCTGCCGAGGATGGGGATTGGTATGCCCGCGGCATGTACATCGAAGGCAGCCCACAGTACAAATACCACCTGGAGCATTACGGGCATCCCAGCAAATTCGGTTTCAAGGATGTGATTCCGACCTGGAAGGGCGATCGGTTCGATCCCGACCATCTGGTGGAGCTTTATAAGAAAGCCGGCGCCAGGTACTTCGTCAGCATGGGCGTGCACCATGACAACTTCGACCTCTGGAACTCGAAACACACGCGCTGGAACTCGGTGAACATGGGACCCAAAAAGGACATCGTGGGGCTCTTCCGCCAGGCCGCACTCAAACAGGGCCTCAAGTTCGGCGTGAGCGACCACCTGTGGATCAGCTACAAGTGGTGGGCGGTGAGCCACGCGAGCGACAAGCAGGGTCCGCTGGCGGGTGTCCCCTACGATGGCGCCGATCCGCTGAATGCCGACCTGTACCACGACGCCGCCAGCGCGTGGTACGCGGCGCCGAACGTGGAGTGGAACGAGAACGGCATCCCGGATTCCTGGAAGCGCCACTGGTTCGACCGCATCAAGGACCTGGTCGACCAATATCAGCCGGACCTGCTGTACACCGATGGTTTACTGCCGTTCGAAGAGTACGGGCTGAGCCAGGTGGCGAATCTCTATAACCTTAGCGCCGCACGGCATGGCGGCGTCGCGGAGGCGGTTTACACCAGCAAGCGGGCGGAGGACTGCGAGACCGGAACCTGCCTGCTCGACGTGGAGCGCGGCGTGCCCGACCGGATTCTGCCCAACCCGTGGCAAACCGATACCTGCGTCGGCAACTGGCACTACCAGCGTGGCGCAACCTACAAGACGCCCAAGACCGTGATCGATCTGCTGGTGGATATCGTGAGCCGCAACGGCAATCTGTTGCTGAACTTTCCGCTTCCCAACAGCGGCGCGCCGGACGCCGAAGAGTTGAAGATCGTCGCCGCGATCACCGATTGGATGGCGGTGAATAGCGAGGGCATTTACGGTACGCGCCCTTGGAAGATCTTTGGCGAAGGCCCGGGGACGCAGGTGGCAAAGAAGGGCGCCTTCAACGAATCGGCGCGTAAAGCCCTCACCGCCGAAGACGTGCGCTTCACCACCAAGCGAAACACACTTTACGCCTTTCTGATGGGCTGGCCGGCGGGGAGCGCTCTCATTAAGCCGCTCGGCTCCGCCAGCCCGCAGTCGCCAGGCAAGATCGCGAACGTGGAGCTGCTCGGCTACCAGGGCAAGCTCGAATGGTCGCAGACCGAAGCCGGCCTGAGCGTCACCATGCCGCCCGAGCCGCCATCGCAGCACGCCCTGACGTTGAAAGTGACGTTAAGCTGACGGAACCCGCTGGGCGGTGCTCCAAGGCCAGCCGGAACGCGGCGCGGCGGGCTCATTCAGGCTGCCGCTCGCGCAACTGCCGCAGGGCGTGTTCACAAGCGTTTGAAAGCGCCGGGAGATCGACACGTACGATATCCCATAGCCGGTCCGCCCGGATGGCGTCGTATTCATGGCGCAAACGGTTGCCGAGCCCTCGGATCTGATGCCAGGGCTGATCTGGCATCAGGGTTGGCGCGATGTCTCCAAGCTTCGCCGCCGCTTCGCTGATCCGCTCCAGGCAGCGCTCCACGGCGTCGTTGGTGCGTGCATCCTCTTCGAACGAGGCCAACTCCATGCCAACGACGTAACGTTGGATGGCTTGTACGTTGTCGATGATATCCTGCAAACGGCGAAGGGGTTTTTCAGAAGGCAAGCGCGCGATCCCTGTCGATCTCTTTTTGCAGGCGCTCCTTGCGCGCCGGCTCTTCGACTATGTCCACCTTGCACGCGAGGATGGCCGACAGCCGGCGCTCGAGGTCTTCCAGTCTACGAAAGTAGTCGAGGCCTGGTTGGGAGAAATTCTCGCCCAAGCGGACGGCCACATCGACGTCGTGAGCGGGATTTTCGCGGCGCGCCACCGAGCCAAACACGGACACGCCCGTCACGCCCGCAGCGCGCAATTCCGCTTCATGCGCCTTCAGGGCGGCTATGACTCGCTCGCGTTCCATGATCTTATTCTGCCGGTCACGGTTTCGCCCAGTCAAGCCCGTCTATCGGGATACCTACCTGGCGTAGCGTTGCTTCCACTGAGCGAACTCGCCGGCCAGCGTGGTCTTCACGCTGATGTATTGCTCGTTGTCGGCCTGGTTGGCGCGTTCGCCGGGATCGGCGGGCAGGTCGTACAGCTCGCTCGTGCCCTTGCCGTCATCGCGCAGAACCAGCTTGTACCGCTGCGTGCGCGCCATCGCGGTATTGCGGTACTGGCCGAATACCGTGTCGCGCCAGGGCTGCTTCTTGGGCAGATGTTTTCCGGTGGCGAGCGCCAGATAGCTGCGGCCGCACAGGTTGCGGCTGGGAACCGCGGCCGAAACCAGATCGCACAGGGTGGGCAGCAAGTCGTACGTGCTCACCGGCTCCATCCGCACTTCCTGCGCCGGCACGCTGCCCGGCCAGCACCACAGCATGGGCACGGCGACGGATTCGTCGTACATGTTGACCGGCTCGGAAGCGTCGCCGGCGGCCCATAAACCGTGACGGCCGAGCAGCGCGCCGCAGGTAGCAGTGAACACCACCAGCGTGCGGTCCAGCAACTGCTTCTGCGAAATCCTGGTGGTCATCGCGCCCACGTTGTCATCCATCATGGAGATGGCAGCCGCCACTTTCCGCAGGTTCGCCACGCGATCGGCAAGCAGCTCCTTGCCGCTGCGCGCATTGGCGGCGGCGGGCTCCACGCTGTAGTTTTCGAACTTCTCGCTGCTGTACAAGTCCAGGTATTTCGATGGAATGTTCCCGTACGGGAGATCGAGAGCGGAATAACGAACGGCGAGGAAGAACGGCGCGCCATCCTTCGCCTGGTCGATCAGTGCCGGCGCACCCTCCGGTTCGGCAGTGTGGCATGCGTAGCCGGCCCCGCCCAGCACCTTTTCGAGCGTCACATCGGCGGCCGAAATCGCACCCGCATCCCCGAGTTGCATCGGCGTGCGCCCCGTCATCAGAGTGGCGAAGCCCGGTGCGGCGGCGGGGACGGGTGTGAAGTGGTTCAGGAAGTGGGTTCCCATTTGGCCCAGCCGGTTCAGGTTCGGCGTTTTCACTTCCTTGTTGCCATAAGCGCCCATCATCCAAGAGGGCAGGTCATCGGCCACCAGCAACAAAATGTTGGGCGGCGCCACGACGGCCTTTTTGGCGGCGAAGGCGGGCAGCGCAAGGCTGCCGTAAAGAAAATGGCGGCGCGAAATGGGCATGGCTCACTAACAGTATAGATGGCTGCCAAGTTAAGAGCGCGCCCCTATCTCCTCCCCAGCAGCAAATGGAACCAGTTCCACTGGCTGGAAAAGGCGACGCTGTCCACGAAGATCTGCGAGCCGGCCATGACCACAACCATACCCATCAGTACCCACCACAACAGCCCTTTCACATCGAGACGTTTTGCCACCCATTCGAGGCCGTACAGGTAGACCAGGAGAAATGGGATCAACGTGCCGGCGAGCAGTCTCCCGGAAGTGAAGTACGGGCTCGCGCGCGAAGGATAGGACCACTCGCCGTAGTCGAACGCAATCGAGAGCAGGGCAAGGTACCCGACCGAGGCAATAAAGGCGCCGAGACCCAGCCAAAGCGCCTCCCGCTGTGCCTTGGATACGGGGGCGAATCGTGGGAGCAGCCCAACCAGTGCGGCGACAATCAGCTCGGTCGAAGAGATCCAGTAGAAGGCGTCGGCGGCTGGCAGAGCAAGCTTTCGCAAGCCCCACACAGACTCGCCCCGCCAGTAGGTGGTCGTCAGGTCCGACCAGAAGTACAAGAATCCTCGTGGTGTAAAGATCGGGTGACGCAGCCACTGGCTGACGGGCGTTCGTGTCCAGCCGAACATCCCGATTTTCGGACCCGATCCAGTGAGGTCGCCGAAGTTGTGGAGGTTCCATGCGGCCCAGCACGCGATGGGCAAGCCGGCACTGACCAACAGGAGCGCCAGAGCGGGTGACGCGGCGCGCAACCTTCGAGCGCCAGCCAGGCGCCAGGTCTGGATCAGCACAGCCACGGCCGCCACCGCCATCAAGGGCAGGTTGCTGACCTTGACCAGGCACACCGCCGCCAGCGAGAGCCCTGTCGATAAGCCGAGCCTCACACTGGGCACATCGGCGCGCAGCAATCGCACCAACCCGATGAACGCCAATCCAAAGCACAAAGGCGATAAAACGTCGTTCTGAATGGAGTAAAAGATGTCCTGCGGCAAGACGGCCAGCAGTACCGGAACACCCAAACGCACAAATTGCGTTTCCGGGAAAACCAGGCGTGCGGCGGCAAATCCCAGCCACACCAGTGCCGCGGCCAGGAACACATTCAAAAAGCGAATCCAATAGAGCAAGAAGCCGCCCGCCAGGCCGAACCAGCCGCCAAGCCGCAGCCACAAGGCCGCTACCGCGTAGTACAGCGGCGCCTGCGACGATTCGTAGTTGATGCGCCTGGCGTTGGCCCTCTGCGCCATCATCGCGGACCGGTCTTCGTCCGATCGAGTCCATTCCGGAGGTGGAAACGTCTTTCCGGGAAGCTGCTCCCGCTTCACGTTGTACTCAGGCGATCCGTAAAGCGTCATGTAATTCGACGTCTCTATGGACATGCGATCCAGTTTGCGCGGGACAAGCCCGTGAGAGTATTTCAGAACCAGGTCGAAGTGCGAGTCTTCATCCACATTATTGAAAAAGGGAAAAGCGGCGGAGTAGACAAACACGCGAATCGCGGCCAAACAGCACAAGGCTAAGACCAAATGGCGCTCGCTAAGTCTTGATAGGGTGGTAGCCCGGGGCAAAGCCATCATACCTGTTGCCTCGGCGGATATGCGGGGAATCGCATATTGGTTCAGCCAGCGCGATCCCGTTTCCGTGCCACCGCGATGAGGGACAATCCCGGCCAGGGCATCAAAGCATCTAACCGGCTCCAGAGCCAGACGGTCTTGTCGAAAACCTTGAGCACCAGTTTGCTGATTCTTTGTGCGCCCAGTATGCGGCTGTAAACCCACCAAGGCAGCGTGCCGGCCTTGTTGAGCTGATAAGCCCGGTCGAGCGAAAAACCGTGGGCCTCGAGCAGGCTCGCCAGCTCCTTTTTGTTATAGCGGCGCCGGTGTCCCAGCCTCAAGTCCAGGCTTCCAAAAAGATGCACACCATTCGGCACCAGCACCAGCAGTGTGCCGCTGTCCTTCAGCACGCCGCGCAGGAAGTCGAGCAAAACACCGGGCTGCTCCAGGTATTCGAGGACGTTGAGACACAAAACCGTATCGAAGCCGGTGTCCAGGTTGCCGAGCGAGTCCGGTTGCTCCGGATCGAAACGCTGCACCACCACGTGCGGCGTCCGCAAGAACCGGTTATTCAGCGCGTGCAGGTGCAGGGCGTCTTTCTCGGCAGCCACGTAAAGCGTGCGGCGTCCCATCAGCCGGCCCGTGAGATTGCCGATGCCCGCTCCAATTTCGAGCACCGTATCGCCCACGTGCGGCCGCAGCTTGCGCGCTAGCCAGGCGAGATATTGCGGCGTGCCGGTCAAATTGTTGAGCACGCCCCGCCCATAAGGTGCCGCATACAGGTCGTCGATCAGCCAGAATCTCAGGATCACGCCCAGCGCCTTGAGGCCGTCTTTCCAGCCGATCTTCTTGCCTTCCTCGTAAGTCCGCCCGTGATAGCTGATGGGGACCTCGTAGATGCGCAGTTTCCGCTTGGCGCACTTCATCACGATCTCCGGCTCGAAACCGAAGCGGTCGGAGCGTATGGGAATGCTCTTCAGCAAATCGGTGCGAAAGACTTTGTAACAGGTCTCCATGTCCGTCAGGTTCAAATTGCAGAACATGTTGGAAACCAGCGTCAGCCCCTGGTTGATCATCGAGTGCCAGAACGGCAGCACGCGGCTCTGCTCGCCGGCCATGTAACGCGAGCCAAAAACCGCGTCGGCGCGGCCGTCCAGCAGGGGACGCAGCAGGCGCGGATACTCGGCCGGATCGTACTCCAGGTCGGCATCCTGAATGATGGCGAAGTCTCCGCTGGCTTTCCCGATTGCCGTGCGCACAGCCGCGCCTTTGCCGCCATTGCGCTCGTGCCGGTAGAGCTGGATTTGGGGTCGCTCGCCGGCCAGCCGCTCCAGAATGGCGTACGTTCCGTCGGTGGAACAGTCGTCCACAATTACCAGCTCGCGCTCCATGTTTTCCGGGATCGGCGCTGCCAGCACCTGGGAAATGCA
Organism: Bryobacteraceae bacterium; assembly: GCA_036404395.1. Classification (GTDB taxonomy): domain Bacteria; phylum Acidobacteriota; class Terriglobia; order Bryobacterales; family Bryobacteraceae; genus Bog-375. Next base: position 8,802 of record DASWZP010000159.1, read on the forward strand.
GCGCTCCACCATGGTGCGCTCGTTGTAGACCGGCATCAGGATCGAGAGCTTCATCGAGAATACAGAGTCTAGCAGAGGTTAAGGCGCGCTACCTGCGATAATCGGAATTGGCGGTTGTTTCCTTGCGCGTCGCTCTGCTCCAGATCAACACAACCCCCGGTGATCTGCCCGGCAATGCCAGGCGGATCGTCGAAGGCGCCACGCGCGCCCGGGAGCTCGGCGCCGAGCTGGTGGTCTCGACCGAACTGGCGCTGATGGGCTACCTGCCGCGCGACCTGCTGCTGAGCGCCGGCTTCGTGCGCCACGGCCGCGAGATGCTGGCTCAAATTGCCTGCGCCACGGCCGGTGGGCCGGCCCTGTTGGTGGGAGTTGCCACGCCCAACGACGCCGATAGCGGACGCCCGCTGTTCAACAGCGCCGTGCTGCTCGAGGACGGCCGGATCGGGCCGGCCTTCCACAAGACCTTGCTGCCCACTTACGATGTTTTCGACGAGGACCGCTATTTCGAACCGGCCACGGATGCGCAAATTCTCGATTGGCATGGCCGCCGCCTGGGAATCAGCATTTGTGAAGACGTTTGGAACGATCGCAACTTCTGGCAGCGGCGCCGCTATCAGCAGGACCCCATCGAGACGCTGGTGGCCGCGGGCGCGCACGCCATCCTGAATCTCTCGGCCTCGCCGTTCTGGGTGGGCAAGCAACTCCTCCGCGAGGACATGCTCAGCCACATGGCGCGGCGCCACGGCCTGCCGCTGGTAGCGGTGAACCAGGTGGGCGGAAACGACGACCTCCTCTTCGACGGCCGCAGTTGCGCTTTCGATTCGGCCGGCCGCATGTTCGCGCGCGCCAGAGGATTCGAAGAGGATCTGATCGTGGTGGATCTGGACGCTGGCGCGGGCTCCATCGCCGAAGACGATTTCACTGCCGAGGCGGAGATCTGGAACGCGCTGGTGATGGGTGTGCGGGATTACGCGCGCAAAACCCATTTCGAGCGGGCGCTGGTCGGCCTCTCCGGCGGCATCGATTCCGCTCTCACGGCGGCCATCGCGAGCCAGGCGCTGGGGCCGGACAACGTGCTGGGCGTGCTGATGCCGTCACTCTACTCGAGCCGGGGCAGCGTCGACGATTCGCTCGAATTGGCCCGCAACCTGGGTATTCGCACCATGACATTGCCGATCACCGGCATCATGCAAACTTACGATGCCGCGCTCGCCGAGCCCTTTCGCGATCTGCCGCGCGACGTCACCGAGGAAAACATTCAATCGCGCATCCGCGGCAATCTGCTGATGGCGCTTTCCAATAAGTTCGGATCCCTGCTGCTCACCACCGGCAACAAATCGGAATTGGCGGTAGGCTACTGCACCCTGTACGGCGACATGGACGGCGGCCTGGCCGTGATCGCGGATCTTCCCAAGATGATGGTCTATCGTGTCGCACACTGGCGCAACCAGCGCCGGCACGACATTCCGGACAATATTTTTACTAAGCCGCCCTCGGCCGAGTTGCGGCCCGATCAAACCGACCAGGACTCGCTGCCGCCCTACGAACTGCTCGACCAGATCCTCGAGTTGCACGTCGAACAATCGCAGTCCGCCGAGGAAATCGTGGCCAGAGGATTTGCGGAAGACGATGTGCGGCGCGTCCTGCGGCTGGTGCGTAACGCCGAATTCAAGCGCAAACAGGCTGCGCCCGTGCTGAAGGTGACTTCGCGTGCTTTCGGAACCGGCTGGCGCATGCCGATCGCGCGCGGCGACGGATGACAGGTGGTAGGACAGACCATCGCCTTTCGTGGTCTGTCAAACCCCGCCAAGGCGCGAAACCTCGACAGACGACAACAACCGATCGTCTGTCCTACGTCACTGCTATCATGTGTTTTCATGCGCGTACCGTTGCTCGATGTGCGGCGTCAGAACCTGCCGCTGGAGGCTGAATTATCCGCGGCTTTCGAGCGCGTACTGCGTTCCGGCCAGTTCATTCTCGGCCCCGAGGTGGAGCGGTTCGAAACCGCGGCCGCCGCGGTGGCCGGTGCCCGTTTCGGCATTGGCGTATCCTCGGGCACCGACGCAATTCTGGTTGCCCTGATGGCGCTCGGCATAGGGCCCGGCGACGAAGTGATCTGCCCGTCGTTCACGTTCTTCGCCACCGCCGGTTGCGTGGCGCGGGTGGGCGCGGTTCCGGTGTTCGTGGATTCGTGCGCCGAGTGCTTCAATTTGGATCCGGCCGGAATCGAGCGCCGCATCACGCCGCGCACCAAGGCGATAATTCCCGTGCACCTGTTCGGGCAGCCGGCGGATCTGGACGAGATCCTGGAAATAGCCCGGCGGCACAATCTGGCCGTCATCGAAGACGCGGCGCAGTCCTTTGGCGCCGAATACCGCGGGCGGCCGGTGGGCTCGATCGGTGAATTCGGCACTATCAGCTTCTTCCCTTCTAAGAATCTGGGCGCGCTCGGCGATGCCGGGCTGCTGGTAACCAACGATGCGTCGCTGGCCGAGAAAGCGCGGCGGTTGCGCAATCACGGGATGCATCCGAAGTACATGCACGCCAGCGTGGGCGGCAATTTCCGGCTGGACGCGCTACAGGCCGCGCTGCTGGCCGTCAAGCTTCCCCATCTCCCGGAATATACCGCGCGCCGCCAACGGCACGCGGCGGAATACACGTTGGCTTTGGCCGGAATGGCAAGCGGAGCCGCCATCGCGATTTCGCCCCCGGTGACTCACCCGGACCGCACCCACATTGCGAACCAATATTCGATACGCGTGCGGCGCGGGCCCGCCTGGCAACACCGCGAATCGCCGCGCGACGCTTTGCGCCGCCGCCTGGCGGAACGCGGGATTGCCTCCGAGATCTATTACCCGGTTCCGTTGCACGCGCAGGAATGTTTTCTGAAGTTCGGACCCCATCCAGCGCTGCCCGTGGCCGAGGAGGCGGCAGGAGAGATTCTGAGCCTGCCGGTCTTCCCCGAGCTGACGGCGGAGGAAACCGCGTCGGTGCTGGCGGAGATTCGGCAGTTTGCGAGCGAGTCCAATGGATAATTCGCGTCTGAACCACATCGTCGAACGCCTGGGCGCCGGCCGCATCCTGGTAGTGGGCGACCTCATGCTGGACGAATTCATCTGGGGCAGAGTGTCGCGCATTTCGCCCGAGGCGCCGGTGCCGGTGGTCGAGGTGACCTCCGAATCGTATTATCCGGGCGGCGCCGCCAACGCCGCGCGCAACGTCCGCGAGCTCGGCGCGGCGGTGCGGGTGTCGGGGATTGCCGGCGCCGATCCGCAAGGCGCGCGGCTGCTCGAGTTGCTGGCTGCCGCGGGCATCGATACCACCGGCGTGCTGCGCGACCCGTCTTTTTCCACCACCGTGAAGACGCGCATCATCGCCCGCCATCAACAGGTGACGCGCGTGGATCGCGAACGCCGTGCCACGCTCAGCGCCGCGCAGACCGAATTCATCCTGGCACAAGTGGAGCAGGCGATCGACGCCGTGGATGCCGTCATCGTGGCGGATTATGGCAAGGGTTTCCTGACCCAGCCGCTCGCCGACCGCATCGGCCGCAAGGCACGCGCGGCCGGGAAAATCCTCGCGGTCGACCCGCATCCCCACACCTCGCTCCTCTGGCAGGATTCGACCGTCATCAAACCCAACCGCCGGGAAGCCTTCCTGGAGGCTGGTATCCCTCCCAGCCCATCGGTCGAATCGCCGCTCGAGGATCGGCCGTTGCTGGAAGCCGCGCGGCGATTGCAGGCGCTCTGGCGGCCGGCCAGCCTGTTAATCACGCTGGGCGCGCAGGGAATGCTGTTGCTCGAAGGCGACGCGCCACCGCGTCATCTGCCGGCCCACGCCAAGGATGTCTTTGACGTTTCCGGCGCCGGCGACACGGCGATTTCCGTGCTGGCGCTGGCGCTGGCTGCCGGCGCCACGCCCGCCGAGGCTGCCGAGCTGGCTAATCGCGCCAGCGCCATCGTGGTGGGCAAACTGGGAACCGCCACCGTAACCGCGGCCGAACTTGCCGCGAGCATCGCCCGATCATGAGCCGGCACCGGGCGGTGTTCTTCGATCGCGACGGGACGTTGATGGACGACGTAGACTATTGCAGCGATCCCGCCAAAGTGAAGGTCATTTCTGGCGTGCCGGAAGCCATCGAGGAACTGAAGAACGCTGGTTTCCTCGCTATCGTCATCAGCAACCAAAGCGGCATCGGCCGGGGCCTGTTTACCGAGGCGCATTACGCGGCCGTGCAGCAGGAGCTTCTGCGCCAGATCGGCGCCGGCCGGATTGACGCATCCTACTTCTGCCCCGACGCGCCCGGCGTTCCATCGCTGCGCCGCAAGCCGGCGCCGGGGATGGTGCTCGAGGCCGCGGCCGAATTCGAGATCGACCTGGCGGCGTCCTTCCTGGTGGGCGACAAGGCGTCCGATATCGAATGCGGCCGGCGCGCCGGTACGCGCACCATCCTCGTGAGGACGGGTTATGGAGCCGCGCTGGAACTCGATCCGGGTTTTGTCGCCCCCGATTATGTTGCCAACGACGCACCCGAGGCCGTTCGCTGGCTGCTCGAACGGTAGGCCGCCCGCAGGCAAGCCCCCCAGTACTCAAAGGCTTCAACTGACATTGTGCATTTTTCGGAGAGAAGCCGATCGCTCGGTGCACTCTCGGATAGGGCGCCGCGTTATTCCCGCCGCCGATGTCGGGCTGAATCGCGATCACCGGAGTGGCCTTCGTGAGTTTTCAGACACCGAGGTTGCCATCGTAAGGCTCGCGGTTGAACAAGGGAATGGAGCGGGCGGCGCTCCGCCATAGCGGAAAAGTGCGCAAGGGATCGAGCGCTTGAGCGCCATGAGCGAATGTTTGGCGGCATGACAAGATGAACCTCCGCTCCAAGCTCTTTCTCGATTATTATTTCGGAGGCTTTCTTCACGCCGTCCTGAGGGTCCCCACGATTCTTCTGGGGAAATTGCTGCGCCGCGATCACGATCTTTCGAGGTGCCGCGAAATCGCCATTCTGAAACTTCTGGGCGGTGGCAGTCTGGTGATCGCTTATCCAGCACTGCTGGCGCTTCGGCGTCTCCCGGGTATCGAGAAGCTGACGCTCATTACCACCCCGGCAATAGCGCCGTTTGGGGCGCTGCTCGGCATCTTCGACGAGACCGTTATCGTCCGCGACGATCGTGGGCTGCCGACGCTGGCCGCCGATTCGGCGCGCGCATTCCGGAAGCTCTTCCGCCATGACGCGCTGATCGATCTCGAGATTCACAGCCGGCTTACCACCGTATTCGCCCTGCTTACGGTCGCGCGTAACCGCATAGGGTTCTTCACGAGCATCTCCTTTTGGCGGCGCCACCTCAACACGCACCTGCT
>DASWZP010000160.1:0-2304 GCA_036404395.1 Bryobacteraceae bacterium
GATGGGCGGAGCTTCGAGCAGGCTTTCCGTCTGGATGCGCAGCATCTGGCGGCGGTAATAGCGGCGCAGCGAGCTGCCGTCGGTCAGTGCGCCGCCCTCCAGCCGGAACGGTTCGCCGATTTCCTCCATCAGCTCCGGGTAACGCAGCAACTCGTCGGCGAAATAACCGCTGTGTTCGAACACATCGAGCACGCCCGCCGCCAGGCGCGCGTCGCCGTCCAAGCGCTCCAGAATTTCCGGTTGCGCAAACGCCTTCTCCAGGAAATGTTCGAAGCGCTCCCGCCCGCGATTCAAGCCGGCCGCAGCCACCGCGCCGGCAAGTCGCGGCGCGCGTTGGTCCAAAAAGCGCGTCAGGTTGGTCGCTAACGGCGCCGGCTCCGGTTCCTCTTCCAGCGCCGGTTCGAAACCGGGCGTATAGTACATCGGCTTCTGCGCGTGAATCACGCGCTCGTAAATCTCGCGCACCTTTGCCAGGTGGTCGTCCAAACTCCGCGCCAGGGAATCGGCGTCCAGCGGCTCCCCCGTCGCCGGCGGCGGCATCTTGCGCGCCAGCAGGCCGAGCGATTCCCGATCGGCCGGAAGCGTGTGCGTCTGCCGGTCGTCTTCCAGTTGCAGGCGGTGCTCCAGATAACGCAGGAACTGGTAAGCCGACGCCAAGCGCGCGTATTCGGCTCCGCTCAGCAGCCCCTTGTCGCGCAAACGGAATAGCGCGAACATGGTGCCGCCGTGCCGCACCCACGCCTCGCGGCCGCCGTGCAGCCGTTGCAGGCACTGCACCAGGAACTCGATGTCGCGAATGCCGCCGGGCGTAAGCTTGATGTCGATGCCGCCGCCCGAGTGGCGCCGCGAGGCCATCTTTTCGCTGATCCGCTGCCGCGTCTCGGACACCGCTTCCACCGCCCGGAAATCGAGCGAGGTCTGGTAAATCAGCGGCTCGACGAACTCCAGCAGCGCCGCGCCCGGCTCCGGCTCGCCCGCCGCCACGCGCGCCTTGATCAGCATCTGCTTTTCCCAGTCGCGCGCCCGCCCGCCGTAGTATTCCCGCGCGCCATCGCCGGAAATCGCGACCTCGCCCAGCGTCCCGTCCGGGCGCAGCCGCAAATCCACGCGGTAACATTGTCCTTCGGCTGTGTAAGTGGATAGTAACTGCGTGTATTGGTTGGCGACTTTCTTATAAAACTCCTTGTTCGTGACGACCTCCGGACCGTCCGTGTGGCCATTGCCGCCGTAAACGAACATCAGGTCGATATCGGAGCTGTAATTCAGCTCCTGCCCGCCCAGCTTGCCGAGAGCAATCACCGAGAATCCGCAAGGGCTGCCGTCGGCCAGGCGCGGCTCGCCGTGGCGCGCGACGAAGTCGTCGCGGAGATGCCGGTACGCCACGCTCAGGATCGCGTCGGCCAGACTCGAAAGCTCCTCGGTAATCTCCGCCAGGCCGGCCACCCCCTGCACGTCGCGCAGCGCGATCCGCAGCATCTGGCGCCGGCGAAACCGCGCCAATTCGACTCCGGAAGGCACCCCGCCGTGGCCCGCGCCGAGAAAATCGTACAGACGCTCCTCGTATTCTTCCACCGTCAGCACCCGGTAGAAGCTGCCGGAGCTGGCCACTTGCAGCATCTGTTCCGGGTTCTTGAGAACCGCATCGGAAAGAAACGCGCTGTACGCGAATATATTGGCCGCCGACTGCAGGGCCGCCGGCGAACTGGTGATGCGGTCGAAGGCGGAAGGGGAAGCCTGCCGCAGCCGCTCCAGGTAGCGCGTCGCCGCCTCCGGGTCCGGCACCGAAGCCAGCAGCAGGCGGATACGCGCCGCCACGCGCTCGGGAACGCGATCGAGCATAGTCAGCATCGGTCAGGCAGGCTCGGCCACAGGCGCAATTATATCGCCCGGCGCCACCGCGCCCCCCTCCACCACGCTCGCATAGAATCCGCTCCTGCCCCAGCGCGGCGAGCCGCTGTCGCCGGCCTTGACGCGCGCATCGTACAGATCGGCTTTGAGCGATTCGCCATAAACGTCAAGCTGGCCGCAGGGAACTCGAAGCTGGGTGATTTCAAGGGTCGCTTCTCCCGCGCGCAAACGGTCGCCGATCCGCAGGCCGCGCACATCCAGGCCGCGCACGGTGAGGTTTTCGCCCAACGCACCGTAGAAGACCGGGTAACCGCGCGCGGCCAGGTCATCCACGACCTCCGCGGCGATCAACAGAACGGCCTTGCGCGGGCCGCCGTGGATTTGCGGGTGTGCCTGCGCGTCGCCTTCAATGCCCGCAGGACCGAGCCGCCCCTGCGCAATCGGCCGCTTCGGCAG
>DASWZP010000161.1:0-3817 GCA_036404395.1 Bryobacteraceae bacterium
GTTTCCACTGTGTACCGGCTGTTCACGTTGGTTTCCGAATCCTGCGTTCTCCCGAGCAGCCCTCCCACGAGCAGCAAGCTGAGACAAACATATTTCATGCCCAGCCGAAAAGCACTTGACGAGCCACCAATAACTATATGAAAACAAGGGGAATAAATAATGAATGCTTGTGACTCCACGTCACAGGTGTGGGGTGCGCGGAGGCGGCGCACGGCCCGCCAGAGCGGCCCGGCGAGGCTAGAGAACCTTCGCCAGCTCGGCTGCGAATGCGCTGCGGGGCGCCTGTTCCCGGTCGCGGCCGCCGCGTTTTCTGCGTTCGGGTTTGACGGTGCGGGTGACATTGGGCGCTACAATCGGCTGCGCTCCACGGCTCTCTTTGCCCTTCGGGGGCTGCGCCGGATTGGCTCGCAACAGACGGTCTTCCAAAGGTGCACGATCGAAGCGGCGAATGATCGACGCCATTTCGTCGGCGGTCGGAGCTTCGACAAACGCGAAGCCCTTCGATTCCTGCGTTTCGTGATTGCGGATCACTTTGACGGCGTCGGCGACCAAATCTTCGGCGGCGAGCCATTGCTTGATGTCATCGGCTGTGACCCACGCCGGGAGGTTGCCAAGAAAAACGGTAAAGCTCATTCAGTTGATTCTGTGACTCCGTGGTTGGATTTTAGCACTGGGAGGGATTCCGATCTGCCTCACCGATAGTACCAGACCGCCGCACCGGATTGCAATCGGAGATCGTTCTAAGTACACCGTCTCGGAAATGCGCCCGCTCTTGAAAACCAGGCGGAAGTGTTCGAGAATGGATCGGTCCGAAGGCTTCCGCGAGCGCACGCCCGAGCCGCCCCAAGGCCCCCATGAAGCACATCATCGTTGGTACCGCCGGGCATATCGACCACGGCAAGACCGCGCTGGTCAAAGCGCTGACCGGTATCGACGCAGACCGGCTGGCGGAGGAGAAGTTGCGCGGCATCACCATCGATCTCGGCTTCGCCCATTTGCCATTGACGCCCGAACTGCGGCTGGGCTTCGTGGATGTGCCCGGCCACGAGCGATTCGTCAAGAACATGCTGGCGGGCGTGGGCGGCATCGACCTGGTGATGCTGGTGGTAGCGGCCGATGAATCCGTCAAGCCGCAGACTCGCGAGCATTTCGATATTTGCCGCCTGCTCGAGATTCCGCGCGGGCTCATCGTGCTGACCAAGTCCGACCTGGTGGATGAAGAAGTGCTCGAACTGGCGCGGATGGAAGTGGCAGAGCTGGTGGCGGGCTCGTTCCTCGAAGGCGCTCCCGTTGTAGCGGTGAGCTCGACCACCGGCGCAGGCCTGGACGAGCTGCGCCGGGAGCTGGGGCGCGTGGCCGCGGCGGTGCCCGAGAAGAATTCTGGCGGCTACTTCCGGCTGCCCATCGACCGCGTATTTACGGTGAAGGGATTCGGCACGGTGGTGACCGGCACGCTGATTTCGGGCGCGGTCTCGAAAGATCAGGAGACCCAGGTCTACCCCGCCGGGCGCCTCTTGCGGGTGCGCGGCGTGGAGGTGCATGGCGCGCGGACCGGGCGCGCGGTGGCCGGCCAGCGCACGGCCCTCAACCTGGCCGATATCGAACCGGCTGGCCTCGCGCGCGGCGACGTGCTCTCCGAGCCCGGCCGCTTTCACGCCATCCGCCACATCGAGTGCCGGCTGGAGCTGCTGCCGTCAGCCAAGCCCCTCAAGCATCGCGCGCCGGTGCATTTTCACGCCGGGACGGCGGAGATCGAAGCCGAAGTGCGGCTGTTCGGCGCCGTCAGGCTGCGGCCGGGCGAAACCGCCAACGCGCGGCTGATCCTGCGCAAGCCGGCCTTGCTGCTGCCCGGCGACCGCTTCATCATCCGCATGTTCTCGCCGGTGGTGACGATCGGCGGCGGGATGGTGATCGATATCGGCGAGCGCCGCTACCCGCGGGGATTCGACGTGGCCCAACGGCTCGGCGTGCTGGCCGGCCCGGACCGGGGCACGCGCATGGCTCTGCTGGTGCGCGAAGCCGCTTTCGGTATGGGAACGGCGGAGTTGGTGGCGCGCACCGGAATGGCCGCGTCCGCCATCGATCGGGCCGCGGTCGAGGCTGGCCTCGTGGCGCTGCCGCTCGCACCACTCTGGTTCGTCGATCACGCGTGGTTCCAGGCCGCAGGCGAAAGATTGGAAAAGACGGTGCGCGCGTTCCACCTCGAGCATCCGCTGCTGGCCGGCATGGCGCGCGCGGATCTGCGCTCAAGCCTCGCCCAGGACATGCCGCCGTTCCTGTTGGACGCGCTGCTGGCAGCTTCGAAAGACGTGGTGGCCGAAGGCGAAATCGTGCGGCTGCCCGGCCATGCGGTGGTGATGCGCGAGGACGAGGAGCAGGCGCGCCAAGCCATCGAGCGCGCCTTTGAGCGGGCCGGGCTGGCCGTTCCCGCAGTGGCAGAGGTGCTGGCAAAGGCCGGCTTGGAAGCGGCGCGGGCGCGCACCCTGCTCGAAATCCTGCTCCGCGAAAAGCGCTTGGTCCACATCAGCCAGGAGCTGGTGTTCCATTGCTCCGCGATGGAAAAGCTGCGCAGCCTCTTGGCCGAGCGGCGGCCGGCGCGTTTCAGCGTCCCGGAGTTCAAGCAGTGGACCGGCATTTCCCGCAAATACGCCATTCCCCTGCTCGAATACCTGGACCGCGCGCACATCACCCGCCGCGAAGGCGACCAGCGGGTGATTTTGTAGGGGCCGGGCAGGCCCGGCCCGCCCGCTCCTGAGCGAGAATCATCCGCCCTGCGATCCGCGCTCAGAAACGCAACTGCATCTAAATGTTTTACATAGGCTGCGTGATTTGCCCTTGCAAGATGGCGAACAAAAGGCGAAACTAGTGGTATGGCACTGGTCGGTATTGCCAGGATGGCGGCCGAGAGCACGCTGCTCGAAGCCAAACGGCAGGTGGAGTATCTGGAGATGCCGGCGCGCAGCATCCTCAACCGCTCGAAGCCCGGCATGCCGTTTCAGTGGACCATCAACCCATACCGGGGCTGCGAATTCGGCTGCAAATACTGCTACGCGCGGTACACCTTCGAGTTCATGGAAATGCCGGTAACGGACTTCGAGGACCGCATCTTCGCCAAATCGGCGGCGGCGCATCTGCTGGCGCAGGAACTGCGGCGCATAGACCGGCGGGAGCAGATCGCGATCGGCACCGCGACCGATCCTTACCAGCCCGCGGAGCGGCGCTATGGCCGCACGCGCTCCATCCTGGAAGTCTTCGCCCGCGAGAAGGGCTGGCGGCTGGGGATGGTGACCAAATCGGACCTGGTGACGCGCGATATCGACCTGCTGCGCGAGGTGGCGCGGCGCAACGTGCTTTCGATCCACATGACCATCACCACGCTGGACGAAAAACTGGCGCGATTGCTGGAGCCGCGCGCGCCGCGGCCGGCGCTGCGTTTGGAAGCGGTGCGCAGGCTGAGCGAGGCCTCGCTCGCCGTAGGAGTCACCGCGAAGCCCGTAATGCCCGGATTGACCGATGGCGAGCGAGCGCTCGACCGGCTGGGGAAGGCCGCGAAAGATGCCGGAGCACGGTCGTTCCACGGCGGCGCGGTGTTTCTGACGCCCAGCGCGCTCAAAGTCTTTCTGCCGTTTCTGGAACGGCATTTTCCCGAGCTGGCGCCGCGCTATCGCGAGCAGTTCGCGCAGAGCGCCTACCTGCCGAGGGCTTACAAGGACGCCCTGCAAGTCCGGCTGCAGAAGATCCGCGAGCGTTACGGGCTGGATGTGGAGACGCTCGACTACAGGCCTGAGTTGTGGGTGGAGGAACAGGGCGTGCTGTT
>DASWZP010000162.1:0-2186 GCA_036404395.1 Bryobacteraceae bacterium
TCCACGCCTAAAGCGCGTTTCAAATCCAAAGAAAACTCTTGAATCTCTTCCACCTGCGCGGAGCTGGCCAAAGTTTCGCGGCCCTTGGCGGCGAGATACGGCCGGCCTTCGCGCCAGACCAGAAACGCCAGGCCGGTTTCCGTCATCATTCCCGAACTACCGATCCCGGTCACGGCTTCCGCGCCGAAAGTGACCAGCGCCACGCAGCAGCCGCGGGTGAACATGTTGAACTGCGGGGATTCGGCGGCCAACTGGATTCCGCAGCCGGCCAGGCGCGCGGCGGTTTCGGGCGTCACATCTTATATCGGCCGAGGTCCTCATCGTTGAGGCCATCGAGCCACCGCTTCAACTCTTCCTTGTTGTCCTTGTCGGACGCGTTGGCGGCCTTGCTGGAGGACTTGAGCACGGTCTCTTCCACGTAAATCGGGCAATCCAGGCGCAGCGCCAGCGCCAGCGCGTCGCTGGGGCGCGAATCCACACTGATGGTTTCTCCGTCGCGATCCAGCCAGATGACGGCATAGAAAGTGTCGTCCTTCAGCTCGCTCACCACCACCTTGCGCATGGCGGTGTTGAGGCCGAGCAGCAGGCTCTTGATGAGGTCGTGGGTCATGGGCCGCGGCGTGGAGACTTTTTCGATTTCGAGTGCGATGGCGTTCGCCTCGTAAACGCCGACCCAGATCGGGAGCACGGAGTTACCGCTCACGTCCCTCAGGATGACGATGGGCATATTGGTGACCGGGTCCATCATCAGGCCGCGAATTTTCATTTCGACTTCCATGCCGCCCTCCTCCCAACTCAATTACACCACAGTTGCGCTCTCGCCCACCAAGGAGTTGGGGCCGGAGCGCGTCACTCGAACCGGCAGGTACTTGCCGGTGAGAGAGGCCGCGCCGTCCAGCGGGTGAGTGAAGTTCAGCGTGCGGTTGTCCGAGGTCCGACCGATCCACTGTTCGAGCGCCTGGTGGCGGCCCTCCACCAGCACTTCCTTCACGCTGCCGATGAGCCCGGCATTGCGGCGGATCTGGATAGCGCGCTGCTTCTCCTGCACAATCACCAGGCGCCGCTGCTTCTCTTCATCGGGGATATGGTCTTCCAGGCCGAGTGCGGCCGTGTTGGGGCGCGGCGAATACTTGAAGCTGAATATGGAATCGTATTCCACTTCGTCGAGCAGCGAAAGCGTGGCCTCGAATTCCTTTTCGGTCTCGCTGGGGAAGCCGACGATGATGTCGGTGGTGATGGAATAAGTGCGCCGCGCGCTCTTGAGCCAATCGATGCGCTGCATATATTCGTCGCGCGTGTAGAGCCGGTCCATTCTGGCGAGCACCTCCGACGATCCCGACTGCACCGGAAGGTGGACGTGGTCGCAGATCGCGGGATTCGCGTCCATGGCATCCACGATATCCCGGCCGAAATCGCGCGGATGCGACGTGGTGTAACGAACGCGGCGAATTCCCGAGATCTCCGCCACTCGCGCCAGCAGCGTGGCGAAGTTCCAGCCCGCCGGCGTAGGGTCGCGGTAGCTGTTGACGTTCTGCCCGAGCAACTGTATCTCGCTGTACCCTTCGGCGGCCAGGCGCCGCGCTTCGGCCATCACGCTCTCGCTCGTGCGGCTGCGCTCCGGGCCGCGCGTGAACGGCACCACGCAATAGGCGCAGCTCTTGTCGCAGCCTTCGATGATGGTGATGTAGGCGCGGTGGGGGTTGTCGCGGCGGGTGAAGGGCGTGTCGAAGGCCTCGTCGGTGTCCAGACTCAATCCGGTGACGCGCCGGTCGCCGGCTTCGATCTGCACCAGCAGTTCGCCCAGTTTGTTATAGCTGGCCGAGCCGCACACCAGGCCGACACTGGGGGCGCGATCGAAAATACGTTCGCCTTCCTGCTGCGCCACGCAGCCGAGCACGCCGATCACCTTGTCCTTGCCGTTGCGCTTGAACTGCTGCAACCGGTGGTAGACTTTTTGCTCGGCTTTGTCGCGGATGCTGCACGTGTTGTACAGAACCAGTCCGGCCTCTTCCGGCGTGGCCACTTGCGCGTAGCCCTTGGCCATTAGCGTGCCGACCACCTTTTCGGAGTCGTGCGCGTTCATCTGGCAGCCGAAGGTTTCCAGGTAGAAGGTCTTGGCGGGCACTCTGCTTCTATTCTAAACGAGACGGCGGCTGGGGTTCGGGGCGGGGTAGTGTCCTAACTTG
>DASWZP010000163.1:0-15097 GCA_036404395.1 Bryobacteraceae bacterium
GCAACGTTCATAAGGCGGCCACAGTGGCTTGTATTCTCCTCCTCGAGAGGAGACAGGAACCGGTTCCTCGCAGCCCCGGCGCAATCGCCGGCAGTTACGTTTTGAGCGGATTGCTTCCATTCCGGCAGCCCGCATTTGAAAGCTTATCGGAAAACAAACTCGCAACATCAAGGAAAACGCTGGGACAGACGGAACTGTCCGCGCGGCGCAAGAAACGCGCCTTGGGACAGTTTCGTCAGTCCCGGCCACTCGCGTTAGCATCGGCTTGTGAGCTATCGCGGGCTGGTTTTGTTCGATATCGACGGCACTCTCATGCGGCGCGCCGGGCCGCATCACCGGCAGGCGCTGGTCCACGGCATCCGCAAGGTGACCGGACTCGAAACCACCACTGACGGCATTCCCGTGCAGGGCATGCTGGACCCGGCCATTCTCACGGAAATGCTGCGCCGCGCCGGAGCCGAGCGCGCGCTCATCAGCCAATCCATGCCCGAAATTCAGCGCGCCGCGGAACGATATTACTGGCGCGTGTGCCCGGCGCTCGCAGGCAAGCACTGCCCGGGCGTGCCGGCGCTGCTCGAGCGCCTGGCGCGCCACGGCTTTCTGCTGGCGCTGGTCACCGGCAACCTCACCCGCATCGGCTGGCGCAAGCTGGAGCGCGCCGGCCTCGCCCGCCACTTCCGCTACGGCGCGTTCGGCGAGATGGCCGCCACCCGTGGACGCCTGGTGAAATGGGCCATCCGAGAAGCGCGGCTGCGGCACTCGCTGCCCGCGCAAGCTCCCGTCGCGCTGGTCGGCGACGCCACCTCCGATGTAATTGCCGCGCGCGAGAACGGCATCCGCATCATCTCCGTGCAGACCGGCATTACTCCGGTCGAGGATCTCGAAGCGCTCAAGCCCGATTACCTGCTGCGCAATCTGCGCTACTTCCGCCTGCGCATGGTGGACGGCCCGCCGTCCTGAATCGCCGGAGCCGTCTAATTCTCCGTCGGCGTGCTCTCCACGTGGTCGATCACGATAACCTCAACCGCGCCCCTGCGCGGCTCCAGCTTGAGTCCGAGCTGCTCCTGGATCGCCGTGAAGATCGACGGCCCGGCCCGCGCGTCCATGGATGGCGCCGGCGCGCCGTCCACGCCGGTGGATTGAGCGTCCGTATCCGGTTCCCACTCCAGTTTGAAATCAAAAACTCCCTGGAGCCCCGTCTGATCCTGCACGGAACGGCCGAGCTGATTGGATAACACGTTGGCCAACATCGCGGCCGAAACCTGGCTGCCGATGAGACGGCCCCGCCCTGGCATGTTGAATGGGTTTTGGCCGGGATCGCTTTTGGCCTCGGTTAGGTGGACCTTGGCGCCCTCCTTCCCCACCACCAGCGCATACATGGGAAGCTCCCTCGTTTCGCGGTGGATGGCGAGCTGAAACCGCGTGGCGAGCAGCGACTGCATCATCCGTTGCAACAGCCCGGGAGCCAGACTCTCCCCGGCTTTCGCCGTAATATCATAATGCACCGAGTCCAGCCACTTCGGTTTTCCGAAAAGACGATCGTTGCGGATGTCATACGCCCAGGTGATGAGAAACTCGAGCGACGTGTTGGAGGTGTTGAGCCGGTCGCCGGAGCGCCGGATCGAAATCTGGCTCGCCGGGTCGGACGGCCGGACCGACGCGACCTCGAATGCCGGCGCCGCGCGATTCCCCGCCCCACTGGCCGGCGAGGATCGGGCGTCCCGCCCGAATGCTCGCGGCAGGAGCAGCATGATCGGAAGAACCAGAGTTCGACATAGGCGACCCATAGTAGACATTCTACGCAAAAAAGGGTAGACTGTCTACAGAATGAGCATGACGCCGGCTTCTCGCGTGGAGCTCCTGCAAGGGACGCTCGATCTTCTGATCCTGCGCACGCTGCTGCTCGGAAGAGCGCATGGACATGCCATCGCCAAGCACATCCAGCGAACCTCGGAGGATCTGCTGCAAGTCGAAACCGGATCGCTGTACCCTGCCCTGCACCGGCTGGAGGCGCGCGGCTGGATCGCCGCCGCATGGGAGCTGGCGGAAACCGGCAAGCGCGCCAAATTCTACCGCTTGACACCCAAAGGCCGCAAGCAATTGCTGGCGGAACAGGCCAAGTGGGCGACCTTCTCCCGTGCCATGGGACTAGTCTTGAAGCCACCCGGCGAGGAGCCGGTATGATCCGGATTCTCCGTAAGCTGGGCTGGACCGCCCGGCGCGACCGCAGGGAAGCGGAGCTGCGGGACGAGATCGAGTTTCATTTGCAAGAGGAAACGCGCCAGGCGGAAGCCGCCGGGATGACGTCGGAACAGGCGCAATGGGCTGCCCGGCGGGAGCTCGGCAACGTTGCGTTAACGATGGAGGACACCCGCGCCGCGTGGGGATGGACACACCTCGAGCGATTCTGGCAGGACCTGCGGTACGCCGCGCGAATGTTGCGCCGCAACCCCGGATTTGCGTCCGCGGCGGTGCTGTCGCTGGCGCTCGGGATCGGCGCCAACACCGCCATCTTCAGCTTGCTGGACGCCGTCGTGCTGCGCACGCTGCCGGTGGCCGATCCGCGGCAGCTCGTGCAGTTCACCAATACGCTCCCACTGTGGGATACCGGCAGCGACATGGCCAGCAGTTTGTTCGCCTACCCGCAGCTCGAGCGCTTTCAATCGCAGTCACAGACTCTGTCCGGCATTTTCGGAGGAACCGGGCTGGGCCGCCTGGTGGTCGGTTTTCATGGAACATCCCAACTCGCCGATGGCGACGCCTGCACCGACAACTTCTTCTCCGTGCTGGGAATCGCGCCCCAGTACGGCCGCTTCTTTCAGGCGGGTGATGACTGGGCGCGCGCTTCCATCGCCGTGATCAGCGACCGTTATTGGCGCGACCGGTTCGGAGCCGACCCTGCCATCATCGGCGCCGCGATCATGGTCAACCAGATTCCCTTCACGGTGGTTGGCGTCGCTCCACGGGGGTTCTCGGGGACTTCGGTTGGAAACGGGCCGGACATTTGGATGCCGCTCCACGCGCTCGATCGTCTCGCGCCCGATAGCAAGCGATGGACGGATCCTTTTTCGAGCTGGCTACTGATTGCGGGACGGCTGGGCCCGGGAATTCAGCGCGAGCCGGCGCAGGCTGAGCTGGATGCGATTCGCCGCCAGTTTCTGACCGAGCGGTTGTCGGCTTCGGAGTTCGGCGGCCTGGAGAATGTGCGGCATTTCGTTCGCGAGGGCCACCTGGCGCTGCGGCCAGCCGCCACCGGCACGGCGAGCGGCCTGCGGGACCGCTACGCGCTTCCCTTGATGCTGCTGATGTGGGTGGCGGGCATTGTGTTGCTGGTCGCGTGCGCCAATATCGCCAACCTGCTGTTGGCCCGCGCGTCCAGCCGGCGCCGCGAGATTGCCGTCAGGCTGGCGGTGGGAGCCAGCCGCGGCCGGCTCATCCGGCAGGTTCTCACCGAGAGCATGGCGCTGGCGTTGATGGGCGGCGCTCTGGCCGTGCCGCTGGCGTGGTGGGGCGGCCTGTTGCTGGTGCGCATGATCTCGACCGGCGAATCGCCCGCGCCGCTGGCCGTGGCGCCGGATCTGCCGGTCTTCGCCTTCACCGCCGCCGTGTCGCTGCTCACTGGCCTCCTCTTCGGCCTGGCCCCCGCGCTCCGCGGCACGCGCATCGATCCCGGCCCGGCGATGAAAGAAGGGACGCGCCACGCCAGCCGGCGCTCCCGCGCGCTGGACCGCATCTTGGTGGTGACGCAAGTTGCGCTTTCGGTGGTGTTGATCACCGGCGCCGGACTCTTCGTGCGCACGCTCCAGAAGCTCTGGAATGCGGAACTGGGATACGACCGCGAGCACGTGCTGATGCTTTCGGTGGATGCCAAGCTGGCCGGCTACCCAAGCGAACGGGCCGGCGCGGTCTATCGCGAGATCCTCGAAAAGCTGCGGATCTTGCCGGGCGTGAAGTCCGCCAGCGCCTCGGTGGTCCGCCCGGTGGAGGACCAGTTTCATCTGGTCGATCGGGTCGGCGAAGTGGATGGCTTCACGTTGCCCGAACGCAATGCCATCCGCGTCGAATGGAATTCCACCAGTCCCGGCTATTTCTCGACTGTCTCGACGCCGCTCCTGGCGGGGCGGGATTTCGACCTGCGCGATACCGAAGCCGCGCCCAAGGTGGTCATCGTCAATGCGTCGCTCGCCCGCCGCGCTTTCCCGAACCGGAATCCGATCGGCCACAAGCTGGGCGAGGCCACCATCGTGGGGTTGGTGAAAGACTCGCGTGTGAACGGCGCGCGCGAGCAGCCTGGGCCGGTGCTGTATTACCCGCTTTTCCAGCATGGCCGGGAGCAGGAGTACCGGTGGGGGTTCGTATCCTTCGAGCTGCGCTACGGCGCCCGCTCCGGCCTGCTCGGCGAAGTGCGCCGGGCAGTCGCTTCGGTGGACCCGAATCTGCCCATCTTCCAGGCCGGGACCCTGCGCGCGCAAGCCGAACAGTCGCTGCTGAAGGAGCGGCTGCTGGCGACGCTCTCCAGCTTCTTCGGAGCGCTCGCTCTGCTGCTCGCGTGCGTCGGCCTCTACGGCCTGATGGCGTGCGCGGTGGCGCGGCGCACCGCCGAAATCGGCATCCGGCTGGCGCTGGGAGCCCGCCGCGGGCACATCCTGTGGCTGGTGATGAGCGAGACGCTTTGGCTCACAGTGGCGGGCATCGCGGCTGGCATCGCCTTGGCTCTGTGGGCGGCGCGCTACGCAAAGTCGGATCTATTCGGAATCGGCCCAGCCGACCCAGCGACGATTGCGGCCGCCGCGGCGGCGCTGACCGGAGTTGCCATGCTGGCCGGGTATCTTCCGGCACGTCGCGCCCTCCGCATCGACCCGGTGATGGCCGTTCGGTACGAGTAAAGCCTGAGTCGGCGCGCGAGCAGTCAACGGCGATCGAGGGATCGCACCCACTCCTGCCCCGCGCGTTCCACGCCCAGCCCGGCTAATGTCCTCCGCCGATGGGGCCGATAAGACCAAGGTGAGTGTGTTCGACCTGGATGGTCCGAGAAGGCCGCATGGCGCAGGCGCGTCAGGGTCCTGGTGGCCCGCTGCCGGTGTGATCCTGACGCTGGTGCTGATGGCATCTTCCCCAAGCTGCGGCTGGCGCTGGTCCGGGACCCTTCCCGTGCTGACTTCGGTCGCCGAAATCCGCAAACTGGCCCCGGAGGAGGCCGACCGGCATTATCCCGTTCGCCTCAAGGCCGTCACCGTGTTCCACGATTCGTACCTGAATGTTCTGGTGATCCAGGATTCGTCCGGAGGCATCCGCGCCGAGTTGCAGGATACGCGCGCCCAGTTCAACCAGGGGGATGTGCTCAGCCTGCGCGGTGTCACCGCCCGAGGCCAGTTTTTCCCCATGGTTCGCAACGCCACCGCGGAAAAAGACGGTAGGGCCTCCCTCCCGCCTCCCGTACGCATTATAGTCGCCGACCTCGACTCGCCCCAGCGCCAGAATCGGTACTCTGAAATCCACGGCGTCATACGCAGTTGGGCGGAGCGTCACGACGGCCGCGTGGACCTGACGGTCGAATCCGGCGGCGCCATCTTCAATGTCGTCTTGCGGGACCGGAACGGCACCGAGCCAGCGAAGCTGCTTGGGGCGGCAGCCACTCTCCGGGGCGTGCCGGGCACTCTTTACAGCCTGAGTGCTGCGATTCTCGTCCGCCAACTGCTGGTTGACGGCGCCTGGGACATCCGTCTGGAGTCGAACCCTACGGCCAAGCCCGCGCCATCGCCACCCGCGAAGACGGGCCCGGCGCTTCGTTGGGCCGCTCAGGTGCGGGCGTTGCGCAGCATGTCCGGAAAAGTTCCCGTGCGGCTGCGCGGCGTCGTCAGCTATTACGATCCTGACTTTCACATCCTGTTCCTGGAAGATCCGACCGCCGGCATTTTCGTGCTCACTCCGGGCTACGCCCCCGTGCGCCAGGGAGACCTGGCGGAGGTGGAAGGATTCGCCGATTTGGGCGGCTTCGCGCCGATGGTCTCCGAAGCCCGCTTCCACACGATCGGAAGAGCCGGCCTGCCCGATCCTCCACCGGTCTCGCGCGTGGAGTTGTTCTCCGGAAAATTCGACAGCCAGCGCGTCGTGGTGGAAGGAACCGTGCAATCGGTCGTCCGCCCTTTCAACTTCCACCATATCGAGATGGAAGTTGCCGCCGGGCTCTACCGCTGGCGCGTCCACGTGGTCTATCCGCTCTCGCTGCCGCTGCCGGCGCATCTCATCGATGCCACGGTGCGAATTCGGGGCGTCGCAGGCTCGGTCTTCAATCCCATGGGGCAATTGGCTGGAGCCATGATGTATGTGCCCGATCTTAAAGACATCGAAGTGGTGCGGCCGGCCCGGGCCGCCGCCGCCGCTCCCATCCGGCCGATTAACCGGCTGCTGCGCTTTTCGTTGTCCGGTGAGTGGGAGCACCGTGTGCGCGTCCGGGGCACGGTCGAATACCAGCGCGCCCGCTCCCGCGAGGTTTTTGTGGCCGATGAAACCGGCGGCGTGATGGTCCGCACCGAGCAGGATGAGGGTTTTCAGCCCGGCGATCGGGTCGAGGTGATCGGGTTCGCGGTCTCCGGCGGATATTCCCCGGTTTTGGGAGGCGCCGAAATTCGCAAACTCGGCCCCGGAAAGGCGCCGCCCGGGGTTCCCGTCGATGCGCAGCAGGCGCTGGGCGGAGAGTTTGATGCCCGCCTCATCGCTACCGAAGGGTACCTGGTGAATCGGGTCATTGCAACCGCGGGGCAAACCCTCACCCTGGAATCCGGCAACGTTCTCTACAACGCCACCATGGACTCGGACAGCGCAACCGATCCGCTGGCGCACCTGCGCGACGGCGCGTTGGTTCGGGTCACCGGCGTCTGCGCGGTGGAGCGTGGCGAGACCGACGCCCACCCGCGCGCGTTTCAGATTCTCCTCCGCAGTCCCGCCGATGTCCAGGTGCTGCGCCAGGCCTCGTGGCTGACCCGCGAACGCACCATCGCCGCGGCCGGCTGGATGGGCGGCATCGCCGCGCTCTCGACAGTATGGATCTGGATCCTGCGGCGCCGCGTTCGGCAGCAGACCGCGGTGATCCAGTCCAAACTGGAAAACGAGGCGGCCCTCAAGCTGGCCGCGCAATCCGCCAGCCGGGCCAAGAGCGAGTTCCTCGCCAACATGAGTCACGAAATCCGCACCCCCATGAACGGCATCGTGGGGATGCAGCACCTGATCGGCGTTACGGAGCTGACCACCGAACAGCGGGGGTACCTGGATGCCGCGCAATCCTCCGCGCAGTCCCTGCTCGCGCTGCTCAACGGGATTCTGGATCTTTCCAAAATCGAAGCGGGCCGGATGGAGCTGGAGCGGACCGATTTCGCCCTCCGGCCACTGCTCGACGAAATCCTGCGCCCGCTCGGCCTGGTCGCCCGGCAGAAGAACCTGAACCTTACCTGCGCGATACGCGACGGCGTGCCGCCGGCGATCAATGGTGACGCGCTCCGGTTGCGCCAGGTGCTGCTGAATCTCATCGCCAACGCGTTGAAGTTCACCCACCTTGGCGGTGTCACCGTCACCGTCGAGCGGGTATCGGGAGGGGACGCTAACGTTGAACTGCGTTTCTCCGTCTCCGATACCGGCATTGGAATCTCGCCCGAACAGCGTGACGGGGTCTTCGAGGCGTTTCGGCAGGCTGACAACTCCATCACCCGGCGATATGGCGGGACCGGACTCGGCCTGGCCATCTCGGCGCGGCTGGTTCAGCTCATGGGTGGTGAAATCGGGCTGGAGAGCCAGCCCGGCGCGGGCAGCACCTTCACTTTCACGGCGCGTTTCGCGCCGGCGCACCTGGACCAGCCTGCCGCCGGCACACTCCCGGCCGCCGCCGAGGTTTCCTGCGCCGCCTGGCCGCAGCGAATTCTGGTCGCCGAGGACAACCCCATCAATCAGGCGGTCATCGCGCGCACCCTCGAAAAGGCCGGCCACCAGGTGGCGCTGGCGCAGAATGGCCGCCAAGCCGTGGAGATGTGGGGCGCATCGCGCTTTGACGTCATTTTCATGGATGTGCAGATGCCGGAGATGGACGGGCTGGAGGCCACCCAAGAAATCCGCCGCCGCGAACGGGATACCGGCGACCGCATCTGCATCATGGCGATGACCGCCAACGCCATGTCAGGCGACCGCGAACGCTGCCTGGCGGCTGGAATGGACGGCTACTTCACCAAGCCCATGCGCGCGCAAGAGGTCCTCGACTGGCTCGCGCGCCGCGATACCGCTCACGGCGCCACGCCCGCCAAAGCGTTGGCTTACCGCCGCACCGTCGCGCCTCCATGAAGCCGGCCGCGCCGCGCCGGCGCTGCGCCTATGGCGCGATCAACCCGGCGCGAATCGCATACCGCACCATGCTGGCGGTTTCGTGCACGCCCAGTTTTTCCAGGATGCGGCTCCGGTGAGACTCGACCGTCTTGTAGCTGATCCCCAGTTGCCGCGCCGCACGCCTGGTCGACTTTCCTTCCGCCACCAGCACCAGGACCTGGCGCTCGCGCTCGGTCAGGGTAAACACGATGCGCAGCGCTTCTTCATCCGGCTTGAAGTACGGGCGCCGGCGATCGCTGATATCCACTACCGCGCCGTTGAACCCGGCCAGCCCGCCCGCTCCGTCCAGGCGCGGGATGCCGCGATCCTCCACCCAGCAATATTCGCCGTCCCCGCGCTGCAGGCGATACTCGATTCGGTATGGCTGGCGCGCAGTGAACGCCTTGAGATACGTCTCGACGCAAATGTCTCGATCGTCGGGATGCAGCCCTTCGGTCCAGCCGTTTCCCACCTCCTCGGCCAGCGGCCGGCCTCGGAACTCGAGCCACGCGAGGTTGAAGTAGGTCCACATCGCGTCCGGACCCGACATCCAGATCATCAACGGAGAGCTATCCGCCAGTTCGCGGAACCGCGCTTCTCCGCTGTCGTCGCGCTTCTTCGTCCGTTCGAGTTCGGCTTCCAGCTCGGCAACCCGCTTCCGCCAGACGGCGCATTCCTTACATCCCATTGCGGCGTGTGTCTCTGGTTCCATGGTCTAGCTGACTTCCTGGCGCTAACGGTAAAGCACTCAACTACGAGAATGACACATACGAGCAGGCGCCAGCGCGCCCCCTCGGTCAGGTTCAAGGCATTTAGCGGTGTAACCGGCATGCGGGGCGTGCCTTTGGGTATAATCGGAGCAGATGGTTTTCGTGCCGCCCGCGAAAACGGGCCGTCGAAAGTCCGATCAGTTTCCATCGGAATCTCTCTTTTTGTCCTCGTTTTTCCCATGGAGGTACCAGTCACCCACAGCATGAAAGCCAGCGTGCGCATTCAAAGAGGTGTCGAAAATCTGTTCGGCACCCGCGACGAAAACATCCGGTTGATCGAAACCGGCTTGAGCGTCCACACCCAGTTGGTCGACAATAACATCGAAATCGAAGGCGAGGCGGAGAACGTCTCCCGCGCGGAGAACATCCTGGAAGATTACAACGCGCTGGTGCGGGAAGGCCACGTCTTCAATAACGGCGATCTGAACAGCTACCTGCGCGTGGTGACTATCGACTCCGAGGTGTCCCTGCGCGCGCTGGTTCAAAGCGGCAAGCAGCGCAATTTCGGCAAAAAGATGCTGGCGCCGAAATCGGTGAACCAGCGGCGGTATCTGGAGGCCATCGAGCGCAACGACCTGGTGTTCGGGATCGGCCCCGCCGGCACCGGCAAGACGTACCTCGCCGTGGCGATGGGCATTTCCGCGCTGATGAACAAATCCGTCGCCCGCATCATCCTCACGCGGCCCGCCGTCGAAGCCGGCGAACGCCTCGGATTCCTGCCGGGCACGCTGCAGGAAAAGGTGGACCCGTATCTCCGCCCGCTCTACGACGCGCTCTACGACATGCTCGATAGCGACCGCGTCGAGAAGTTGCTGGAGCGCAACGTGATTGAAGTCGCGCCGATCGCGTTCATGCGCGGCCGCACGCTGAACGACAGCTTCATCATCTTAGACGAGGCGCAGAACAGCACTTCGGAACAGATGAAGATGGTGCTGACCCGCCAGGGGTTCAATTCCAAAATGGTGGTGAATGGCGACATCACCCAAATCGACTTGCCGAACGGCCGCCGCAGCGGCTTAATCGACGCCATGGAGGTGCTCAAGGGCGTCGAAGGTATCAGCTTTGTGCCGTTCGACGAGCGCGACGTGGTTCGGCACGCGCTGGTGCAGCGTATCGTCAAGGCCTACGAGCGTTACAACGAGACCATCGGCGCCGGCCGGCAACTCACTTTGAAGCTCTCCGAACCTGCCGCGGAAGCCGCCGCACCCGCTGCAGAGGCCGCGCCTGCCGAGGCCGCTCGGGGCGAGACTGCGCCACGCGTCTGAGCGCCTCCATGTCCTCTCCCGAAGGCAGTACGGTTACATTCTGGCGGTCGCAGGCCGACGTGCGTCCTGCCGCCGTGCTCCGCTTCGCGCGCAAATTGCAGGCCCAGGTCGCGCGCGGCCGCGCGTTTGACTGCCTCATCACCGGGGACGCCCACCTGCGCCGCCTGAACCGCGAGTTTCGGGGCAAGGACTATCCGACCGACGTGTTGTCGTTCCCGGCCGGCGATAGCTTGGGCAATGCTGGCGGCGGGTTGCGCCGTGCGGGCGATATCGCCATTTCGCTCCCTCGCGCCCGCGCGCAGGCCAAGCGATTGGGGCACTCGGCCGGGCAGGAGATCCGCATCCTGATGCTGCACGGCCTGCTGCATCTTCTGGGACAGGATCACGAAAACGACGGCGGGCGGATGGCGCGCGCGGAAAAAGACTGGCGCGCGCGCCTCGGTCTGCCGGCCGGCCTGATCGAGCGGGTGCGGCCATGATACTGGCGGTGATCCTCGCGGCGCTGGTTGCCACCCCGGCACTCGGCCTGGTGACGTTCGTGCAGCTTCTGTATCTGGAAAGCATGCGCCTGCGAACGCGCGATCTGCCCGCCCTCGAATTCTTTAAGGACACGCTGGAAGACAAAATCGGCCTCAAGACCGAAGATGGCGCGGGCGCTTTTTCGCTCATCAAACACACCCTGCTAGTGCTGCTCGGTATCTTCTATTTCGCGTGGTTCGCCGATGGCGAGCCGTGGAACGCGGCCGTCTTCTGGCAGTCGGTGCTGGCCGTGTGGCTGGTGATGATGGCCGTCGCCTACGCGCTGCCGCAACTGCTCTACCGCCGCACCACGGGCCGTTGGCTGCTGCCGCTGCTTGCGTTGCTGCGCGGTCTCGCCTGGCTAGCGCGGCCCTGCGTGGCGCTGCTCAGCTTCTTCCAGTCTCTGATCGACCTCGCCGACGATTCCAAGACCGACGAGGAGCAGCCCACGCCCGCGGAGAATATCGATGCGCTGATTTCCGCCGGCCAGGAAGAAGGCTTGATTGAAGAAGAGGACCGCAAGCTGATTCAATCGGTGGTCGAGTTCGGCGACAAGGTAGTGCGCGAAGTGATGACGCCGCGGCCCAGGATCATCGCCATTCCGGCCGATTCCACTCTCGAGGAACTCCGTCAACTGGTGATCCAACAGCAGTACTCGCGCGTTCCCGCCTTCGAAAAGAACATCGACCAGATCACCGGTTTTGTGCACGTGCGCGACATGTTCGAGCTCGAAGAGGACGAGCGCTCGAAGCGCCTGGTGCGGGAACTGGTGCGCCCCATTCCGTTCGTGCCGGAAACCAAGCCGGTGAGCGACCTGATGCGCCACATGCAGCAGGAGAACACGCACATGGTGATCGTGGTCGACGAGTACGGCAACACGGCGGGCCTGGCGACCATGGAGGATCTGCTCGAAGTGATCATTGGCGAGATACGCGACGAGCACGAGCCGAGCACGGACGTACTGGAGGATGGGCACGGCGGTTTCATCGTGGCCGGCAATTTCGATCTGGACCGCGTGGCCGACCTGTTCGAATCGTTCCACCGCGAGGAGGACGTCGAATCGACCACCGTGGGCGGCCTGGTCAGCGAGTGGCTGGGGCGGGTGCCGAAGGCCGGCGAGTTGGTGGACCGCGACGGCATTCGCGTCGAGGTGCTGGCCTCCGACGAGTGGCGCGTGGAGCAGGTTCGCATCAGCAAATCCCAGGCGGTGACGCATGAGTGAGCCATTTCGGTCCGGATTCGTTTCGCTGATCGGGCGCCCCAACACCGGCAAATCGACGCTGCTCAACGCGCTGGTGGGGCAGAAGGTGGCAATTGTCGCGGACAAACCGCAAACCACGCGCACCTCGATTCAGGGCGTGCTGACGATGCCCGGCGCGCAAATTGTGTTCCTCGACACACCGGGCATTCACCGCGCCGACACGCCCCTGAACAAGCGCCTCATGGATGCGGTGCGGGCGGCCGTGGAGGAACGCGACCTGCTGCTGCTGCTGGCCGATGCCGCGCGCCCCTTCGGCAAGGAGGACCGCCAGGCGATCGATCTGGCCCGCAAAAGCCAGGCGCCGGTAGTGCTGGTGCTCAACAAGATCGACCTGGTAAAGGACAAGGCGCTGCTCCTCCCGATGATCGACCAGTATCGCGCCGCGTTCGAGTTCGCCGATTACGTCCCGGTTTCGGCCACCAGGGGGCAAGGCCTGGACGAATTGAAGAAAGTGATTCTCGAACGCCTGCCCGAAGGCCCGGCCTATTTCCCCGAGGATCATGTCACCGACCAGCCGGAGCGGTTTCTGGCCGCCGAGCTGATTCGCGAGAAGATTCTCGAGGCCACGCGGCAGGAGGTTCCGCATTCGGTTGCGGTGGTGGTGGATCAATGGGAAGAGACCGCGCGGCTCACGCGCATCTTCGCCACTATCCGCGTCGAAAGGGACGGGCAAAAGGCCATCGTGATCGGAACCAAGGGCGCCATGCTGAAAAGAATCGGTACCTTGGCGCGGCAGGAGATGGAGCGGCTGTTCGGCGTGAAGATCTATCTCGATCTGCACGTGCGCGTGCAGCCGGGATGGCGCGACAAGGCCGCGTTTCTGAACGCGCTCGACTGGCGTACAATGGCCGGAGACGACGATGCTTAAACTATTCGCTTTTTCGATGGCTCTGATCCTGCTGGCCTCCACCTGTCTCGCCGCGAGCAAACCCGTCAGCGACGATATGATCTCCGACGAGGTGCGCATCAAGCTCACCGGCGATCCGATCGCCAAGGGCGGGAATATCACCGTGGACGTTAAGCAGGGCGTGGTGACCCTTACCGGCACGGCGGAGGCCGAGCAGCAGAAGAACCGGGCCGGCAAACTGGCGAAGAAGGTGAATGGCGTCAAGCAGGTGATCAACAACATCACCGTCGCCAAAGGCGGTAAATGAACATCGCCGAAAGCGGGCAATGAAACGCCTCGCGCGTTGGTGCGCCCTGGCCGCTGTTTTCGCGCCGTTCCTGCTGGCGCAGGATTCCACCCGCTTTCAGGTGCAGGTGCTGGCCAAAGGTTACACCTACACAGACGGTCCCGCCTGGTCCAAAGATGGATTCCTGATCTTCAGCGACACCCCGGCGGGCCGGTTGGTCAAGTGGGTTCCGGGCCAATCTCCGCAGGTCTATCGTGAAAACGTGCAGGGGCCGGCCGGCAACGCGTTCGACAGCCAGGGCCGCTTGTACACCTGCGAAACCAGGGCCCGCCGCGTGACCCGTACGGACAGGAAGGGCGCCATCGAGGTGCTGGCCGACCGCTGGGAAGCGAAACGCCTGAACGCGCCGAACGACATCGTGGTGGGCCGCAACGATCACGCCTATTTCACCGACCCGGCCTTCGGCAGCCAGGCCGATCATCGCGAGCTGGACTTCTACGGTGTCTACCACATCCCACCCAAGGGGCCGCTCGAGATCGTCGCCAAACTCACCGGCAGGCCCAACGGCATCGCGCTTTCTCCCAATGGCCGCGTGCTGTACGTTACGGACTCGGACGATCGCAGCATTCTCGAGTACGAATTGGATCGCAACGGCCAACCCGCCAACCACCGCACGCTGGTCGAGAACACCGGGGCCGTGCCCGACGGTATCCGCGTGGATGAGAAAGGCAATTTGTACGTGGCTGCGCACGGGATTGCGGTGTATAGCGCCGCGGGCCAATTACTCGATACCATCCCGCTGGACGATCCGCCTTCCAACTGCGGGTTCGGCGAAGCCGACGGCCAATCGATCTTCATCACCGCCCGGCGCAACGTGTATCGCGTGCGCTTGTTGGTCAAGGGAGCGGGCTTCGATGAGAAGCGGTAGATCGATAACCGGGAAGCGGCTTAGCGGTGCGCGCGTCGTGGCGCCGGCTGTCAAGCCGGCTGAGCCGAGAGTCGTCTCGGCTTTTCTTCCCGGCGCCGCTTCGAACACGAAGGACGACCGCCGCTATCCCAAGCGGCCGCTGATCGGGGTTGGCGCGCTGATTTTCCGTCGCAGCCGCATTCTGATGGCGCAGCGGGGCAAGCAGCCGCTGAAGGGTGCCTGGTCTTTGCCCGGCGGCGCGCTCGAAATTGGCGAGTCGCTCGACGCCGCGGTCCGCCGCGAAGTGCGCGAGGAGACCGGCCTCGAGGTGAAGCCCGTGAAGGTCTTCGAGATTTTCGAGCGCATCATACGCGATACGCGCGGCGCAGCGGAATATCATTACGTTTTGATCGATTACATCTGCCGCGTGACTGGCGGAGACCTGCGCGCGGGCGACGACGTTTGCCGCGTGGAATGGGTGCGCGAGCGCGACCTGGCGGAATTGGAGATCACGGAAGGCACGCTGGCGGTGATCGAAAGGGCCTTTCGGAGCCGGGCCCAGAGGGCGCGATAATAGCAAGCATGCAAAACATTCTCCCGGTTGCGTGTTTTATTGCCGGGTTCCTGCTGGCTTGGCTCGTTTTGCGGGCGCGCCGCCAGGATACCGCAACCGTCTTCCAGGCGCTTTCCGCCGAGGCGCTGGCGCGGAATAATCGGGCCTTCCTCGATCTCGCCCGCGCCAATCTGGCGGAGGCGCAGACCGCGGCGCGCGGCGACCTGGAAAAGCGGCAGCAGGCGTTTGCAGAGCTGGTGTCGCCGGTGCGCGCGTCACTGGATAAAGTGGATTCGCGCATCCAGGAGCTCGAAACGGCGCGCGCGGCCGCTTACGCCGG
>DASWZP010000164.1:0-5553 GCA_036404395.1 Bryobacteraceae bacterium
TACCCGGAGCTGATGGAGGAAATCGGCGAACCGTTCCGGCTGGAGGGCGGCGCACTGACCGACGGCAGCTCGCTGCGCCGCTATTACCGCCGCCAGATGCTGCGCATCCAGACGGAAAGCCTGCTCGAAGCTCCGCCCATCTTCGCCACCCTGGGCAAGACTTCGGTGCTGGCGGACAGCGTGATTGCAGCCGCGTACCAAATCGCGGTACGGGAGGCTCCGCCGCCGGCGAACCACAGTTACGAGCCGTCCAACCAGATGATGGTGATCGCGCTCGGCCGCCTGGGCATGCGCGAGTTCGACCTGGGATCGGACGCCGACCTGGTGTTCGTCATCCCCGACCAGGACGCCGCGGAACACGCCTTCTGGACGGTTGTAGCCGAGCGCATGGTGCAGATCTTGAGTGCCTACACGGGCGAGGGCGTGATGTTCGCCATCGATACGCGCTTGCGCCCCAATGGCCGCGAAGGCGACCTGGTGCAATCGGAAGGCGCTTACAAGGCGTATTTCGAGCACCACGCCGAGGCCTGGGAAGGCATCGCCTACATGAAATCGCGCGCCGTGGCGGGAGACGTGGAGCGCGCCACCGAGTTCCTCAACGAGCTGCAGCAGGTGGACTGGCGGCGCTACGGGCAGAGCATGCGCTCGCGCAAGGAGCTGGCCGAGATGCGCGCGCGCCTGGAACGCGAGCAGGGGCCGCGCAATCCGTTGAAGGCCGGCCGGGGCGGGTTCTACGACATCGATTTCGCGCTGATGTACCTGCGCCTGCGGGCCGCCGGCATTTTCTATAAGGTGCTGAACACGCCGGAGCGCATCGACGTGAACGAGAAGATGGGGCACCTGGACCGCGAGGACGCCGGCTTCCTGCTCGAGGCCGCCACGTTCTACCGCGGGATCGACCACGGGCAGCGGGTTTCGCGCGGACATGCCGAGGGCAGCCTGCCCACTTCGCAGGCGCAAATGGAAGTGCTGGCAAACCTGGTGAAGCGCTGGACGCCGGAGCATCTGCACCAGCAGCGCCTGGACGTCACGCTGCGGGAAATCCGCCGCCGCACGCGCGAGTACTTCAACCGGCTGTTCGGGCGGTCATGAAGGCGCTGCGATTCGCTCTCTCGCTGGCGCTGGTGGCGGCCATCATTGCGATTTACCGGTTGACGCCGGTCAACAACACCACGGTAGCGCTCACGCTGCTGCTGGCCATCCTCGGCATTTCGGCCTGGTGGGGACTGGCGGAGGCAACCCTGGCGTCGGTGCTGGCGGTGCTCGGATTCAACTTCTACTTCCTGCCTCCAGTCGGCAAACTTACCATTCAGGATCCGCAAAACCTGGTGGCGTTTCTAGCGTTCCTGGTGACGGCGGCCACCGCCAGCCAGCTTTCGGCGCGGGCACGGCGCCGCACGGCGGAGGCGGAAGCGCGGCGCCTCGAGAGCGAACGGCTGTATGCGCTGGTGCGGTCGCTGGCGCTGACCGGCAACCCGCGCAAGACCATTCGCGAATTCCTCAACCGGGTGGTGCAGGAGTTTGGCTGCCGCGGGGCGGCCTTTTTCCACCGGCAGACGGACGAGATCTTCCGCACCGGCCCGGAGAGCCAGCCGGTGACGGATCACGATCTGAAGGTTGCGGCGGAGATCGAGCACGCTTCGGGCGAAGCCACCGGCGACTGGGTTTCGAGCCCAGTCCGCTTGGGCATGCGAAGCCTGGGCAGCCTGGGCCTGGTGGCGCCGCTGCCTTCCGCGCAGATGGTGCGGGCTATCGCCGACCTGGCCGCCATCACCATCGAAAAGGCGCGCGCCATGGAGGAAGCCAGCCACGCCGAAGCCGCGCGGCAGAGCGAGCTGCTGAAATCGGCGCTGCTCGATTCGCTCGCGCACGATATCAAAACGCCGCTGACCTCCATCAAAGCCGCCGTTACCAGCCTGCTGGGCGAAGCCGCGGCAGCCGACCGCGAGCTGCTGACCATCATCAATGAAGAAGCCGACCGGCTGAACCAACTCGCCGCCGAAGTGGTGGCGATGGCGCGCATCGAAGCCGGCAAGCTGCATTTGGAGAAGCGGGAGGTCCCGGTGGAGCAGATCGTCAGCGGCGCGCTGGCCGAGGTGGAGGGGCTGCGCAAAGGCCGCCCCATCGCCATCCACGCAGCCGATGGCCTGCCGGCGGCTGAAGCCGATCCCGAGCTGGCGCAACAGGTCGTAAAGCAGTTTCTCGAAAACGCCCTCAAATACACGCCCGAGGATACGCCCATCACGGTGTCGGTGGAGCGAAAGAGCGGGAAGATTGTAATTGGCGTCGCCGACCGCGGCCCGGGCATCGAAGAGCATGAGCGCGCGCTGATCTTCGACCGCTTCTATCGCGGCCGCGAGCAGCGTTTTCGAACCAAGGGAACGGGCATGGGACTTGCCATCGCCAAGGGAATCGTGGAGGCGCACGGCGAACGGATCTGGGTGGAAAGCGAGCGGCGCCAGGGTTCGGTATTCTACTTTACGCTGGCGGCCGCGGCGGGAGGCAAAGAGAATTGAGCGCGGGAAAAGTTCTGGTGGTGGATGACGATCCGCAGATCCGCCGCGTGATGAAGGCCACACTGGTGGGGCACAGCTACGAGGTGCTCGAGGCGCGCACCGGCGAGGAAGCGCTGGAAATGTTCGCGCGCGAAGCGCCCAGCCTGGTGCTGCTGGATATGAACATGCCAGGCATGGGCGGTTTGGAAACTTGCCGCGCGCTGCGCGCCGCTTCCGACGTCCCTGTGATCGTGCTGACGGTGCGCAACTCGGAGAAGGACAAGGTGGCCGCGCTCGATGCCGGCGCCGACGATTACGTCACCAAGCCATTCGGCATCGAAGAGCTGCTGGCGCGCATTCGCGCGGCGCTGCGGCGTTCCCCGGCCGGACCGGAGGGCGGTCCGCGCACTTTCGAAACCGCCGGCCTGGAGATCGATTTCGAAGCGCGCCGCGTGCGCGCGCAAGGCCGCGAAGTGCGGCTGACGCCGAAGGAATTCGAGCTGCTCCGCTGCCTGGTGACGCACGCCGGCCGCCCGGTTACGCACCGCGAGTTGCTGCAAGCCGTGTGGGGCCCGGACTACGGCGACGAGCCCGAATACCTGCGCGTCTTCATCAACCAACTGCGCAAGAAGATCGAAGCCAACCCCGCCAAGCCGAAGATTATTTTGACGGAACCCTGGGTGGGATATCGGCTGGCGGCGGGATAGGGGCGGTGATGCGGCGCGGAGGAGGAGAACCCAGGTTTTCTGGGCACCATCTCGGCTGCCAAGCTGCACTGGCTGCGCGCGGCACAAATCCGCTAAGCTATGATCGGCACAGATGAGGCTCACAAATGCGGATTGACCATCTTACAATCGAGAATTTTAACGGTTTTGCCCACCGCACATTCAATTTCGACCCACACTTCAATCTGCTCGTCGGGGACAACGCGACTGGGAAGACATCCGTGATCGACGCGCTTGCCGTGGCAGTCGGCAGTTGGTTCCTCGGCCTTCGGGGAATCGAAAAAAGCCTCGGCATTGATGCCGACGAGGTGCGCCTTGCCGCACACCAACACTTGGATAGTTACACGTTTGAGAAGCAGTTCCCCTCGCGGATCGAATGTAGTGGCGTCGTCATGGGTCAGCGCATTAGCTGGACCAGAGAACTGCAACATCAGGGCGGCCGGACGACGACCGTGAGCGCCAAAGCCATCAGCGAGGCTGCAAGTGAAGCCGAGCGGCGCGTGATGACCGGAGAGGACATCACGCTTCCGCTCATCTGCACCTACGGCACGGAGCGACGGTGGGTTGAAAAAGTCCATTACGCCAGTAAATCTGCGGGTGACAGGACAAGGCGTAAGCCATCGCGACTCGATGGCTACCGAGACTGTCTTAACTCGACAATTCAGGAAAGGGCACTCCTGAATTGGATTCGAGATCAGACGACAGCTCCTCTGCCGTTAAAGCAAGATACCGTTGCGCTGAGAGTGGTAAAGAGTGCCATCATAAGGTGCGTCGAAGGGGCCGCCTCTCTTGATTATGACGGCCGATACGATGATCTAGTCGTCTTACTAGACGAAAGACCTCAGCTTCTAAAGAACCTGAGCGACGGACAGCGCGTCATGCTCACGCTGGTGGGCGACCTGGCATCGCGAGCCGCGATTCTGAACCCGCATCTGGCCGACGCCGCGCTACAGGAAACCCCCGGTGTCGTCATGGTCGACGAGTTGGACCTGCACCTTCATCCAAAATGGCAGCGTCGCATGATCCATGACCTAAAAACCACATTCCCATCCCTCCAGTTCATTACCACAACGCATTCGCCACAGTTGGTAGGCGAGGCTCAGCCCGGGGAGATCCTGTTATTAGACGGAGAAGTGACCACTTCGCCACCGCGTTCGTTCGGCATTGATTCCAGTCGCATCCTGGAGGAGGTGATGGGAACCAAGTCCCGAGATGGCGACGTCGAGGACCTCCTGGGGCGCCTATTTCGGTCCATCGACGCCGAGGACTTCGATGGCGCCCGGCGCCTATTGGTCGAAGTGGAGACTAAGCTCGGTCCAGACGATCCGGAAGCGACGCGAGCGCGTGCATTGATGACCTTTCTGGAATCCAAGGTATGAGGGTCATCGTGAAAGGCAAAGAGCCAGCCAGCCTTGTCGAATTTCGCTCCGCTCCGGGCGGGAATTACGACGGCTACAAAGACAAAGACACCTTGAGGCGGTGCCTCGTCAAGGAGCAGCGGGGACTTTGCTGCTATTGCCTCTCGCGAATTCGTCCGGAACCCGGCTCGATGAAAATCGAGCATTGGCACAGCCAGGATAGGTACGAAGCCGAGCAGCTTGACTATGGCAACCTGCTCGGCGCGTGCATGGGTAACGAAGGGAAGGCCCATTGGGATCAGCACTGTGACACTCGGAAGGGAGATCGGGACCTCTCGCGGAACCCGGCAAACCCAATGCACCGGGTCGATGATCTTGTTCGATTTGCGGGAGACGGAACAGTCTTTTCGAGCGATCCGGCTTTCGACGCCGAACTCAACGACGTGCTGAAGCTCAACCTTAAGTTCCTAATGAACAACCGCAAGTCCGCGCTCGACGCATTCAAGACTGCGCTTGATAAGCGTGGCCAGTTGTCGCAGACAACTCTGAAGAAATGGCTGCGAGAGTGGAACGGAGAATCGGATGTTGGCGAACTTCGGGAGTTTTGCCAAGTCGTCGTATACTGGCTTCGGAAACGACTGGCGCGGTCGTGAAGTCGGCGGCAGTAACCAAATACCCCTCGTGCCCCGAGATGGACATGACGTAAGCTACTCCGCCACCCAGAACAACTGACGGATTGCGTCGGCAGCCTGGTTCCGCTGCCACCCCTTACTTCTTCGGGTTCAGGTCCTTCTTGAGGCGGCTTACAATATCGGAGGCGGTGCGATTCATTTCCTTGCCTTCGAAATCCTTGGGCGGCTCGTATATCGACCAGACGACTTGGCGCGACTTGGCGTCCACCAGGAACACGGTGCCGCGCGCGCGGCTAAACCCGGAACTGGTGGGGCTCGTCAGCGTGTTTTCCGTCTTCCCCAG
>DASWZP010000165.1:0-3083 GCA_036404395.1 Bryobacteraceae bacterium
CCGCGCGTGTTCGTGCATGAGTGGTTTCACTTCGTTTGGCGGCGGGCCGGCAATCCGCTGCGCCGCGATTTCGAAGCGCTGCTGGCCGCCGAGCGCCGCGCCGGCGCGCGCGGCGAATTGGGCTGGTCGGCCGAGTGGCGCAAGCGGGCGCTCACGGCGCAGGAGGTGCGCGTCCGCTCGCGGCGCTGGCGCGAATACTGTTGCGAGAGTTTCTGCGATACCGCCGCGTGGCTGTACGCGGGCGCGGCGAAGCACGCCGAGTTCACCCTCGCGCTCCGTTTCCGCCGCCGCCGCCAGGCCTGGTTCGCGCAAAACATCGCCGGCAAACGATTGTCGATATAATTGAAAGTGAGGTGGGGCAGGTCCCCGACCTGCCAACTCAACTTAGGAACCCACGCGTGTCCGCCTTCCGTTTTTCCGCCATCTTGAGCACCGCCCTGGCGCTGGGACTGTCCGCCGCCGGTTGCGGCGGCACCGTCGAGGTCAAGGCCGCCACGCTCAAGCCCGAGAAGGATCGCAAGACCGCGCCCGATTTCGCGCTCAAGGACGGCGACGGCAAGCTGGTCCATCTCTCCGATTACCGCGGCAAAGTCGTGATCCTCGATTTCTGGGCCACCTGGTGCGGTCCCTGCCGCATCGAGATTCCCTGGTTCATGGATCTCCAGCGGAAGAACAAGGACCGCGGATTTGAGGTGCTCGGCGTGGCCATGGACGACGAGGGCTGGGAAGTGGTGAAGCCGTTCCTGGCCGAGCTGGGCGTCAATTACCGGGTGATGGTCGGCGACGATCTCACCGCCCAGATGTACGGCGGCGTGGACGCGCTGCCCACCACGTTCCTGATCGATAAAACCGGCAAGATCGCCGCGGTTCACGTGGGACTGGCCAGCAGGAAGGACTTTGAAGATGGTGTCGAACAGCTTTTGCAGGCTCCGGCGACGGTGGCTTCCGCTGGCGCTGGCGAGCCTGTGGTCACTCTCGGCGCAAAGTAGCGGCCATTTGAAAGTGGGCGAACCCGCCAAAGTGGCGGCCGCGCGCGGAGCCACCGTCGAGGCCAGAATCCCCGTCACGGTGGACCCGGGCTTTCACGTCAACAGCAACCATCCCACCGACGAATACCTCATCCCCTTGAAGCTGACTTGGACTTCGCTGGGCGCGCTGGTTGGCGGCGAGGTCACTTACCCGGCGCCCACCATGGAGAAATACGAATTCACCCTCAAGCCGCTCTCTGTTTTCTCCGGCGCGTTTCGCTTGACGGCGAGCTTCAAGGTCGCCGCCAACGCTCCGCCTGGCCCCGGCGTGGCCAGCGGCAAGCTGCGCTATCAGGCGTGCAATTCGAACACCTGCTTCCCGCCGAAAACCGCGGACGTGAACATAGCCTACCAGGTGCAATAAGCGACCGGCTACCGGTGCGGCGCAATCGCGCGCAGCCTGACGCCGGCGGCTCGGCCATAGGGCACGTCATCGAGTTGCAGAATGCCGGCCGAATCGGCTGCGGCCTCATACATTTCTTCGTCGTCGACTTCCACCAGGTAGGCGCCGCGGGGATCGAGGCCAACCACAAACACCGGCTGCGCATCTTCGAGCGTCAAACTCCACTGGCCGCGCTGCCCCCGATCCGGGCCGGCGAAGCAGATGGCGGCTGCGTCCAGCAACAGCGGCTCGCGGGCGCCACGCGGGTCAAGCGCGGTGACCCGGCCATCGCGAAACCACTCGATGGCGCCGTCGAAAAGCCCGAACCACTCGGCGTCGTCTTCCCAACTGTTGCGCACGTACAAGCGGCCCAAGACGGGATTGTAGTAGACCAGCGGCACCTGATAGTAGCTGAGGCCGGGCTGATACGGGTTGGCCCAGAGGAATTCGTACGGCGCGCCCAGCGGCGTGCGCAGTTGGAAGCGGTCGTGCATCAGCCAGCCTTGCAGCACTTGCGTGGAGGGCGCGTTGACGTCGAAGGCTACCAGAGCCAACTCGGCGGCGCGCGAGAATACCGCGGCATCGAGATCGGGCTCGCCGGCGCGGCGGGTGGCGCCCAGGTAAATGTCGCCCTCCGCCATGTGGTACGGCGCCGGATAGTAGCTCATCAGGTGCTCGATGGGGAATTCGGCGAAGTAGGCGGGCGCGGCCTCGCGCAGATCCAGGCGCGCCGAGTCGGCGAGCGCGTGCAGCAGTTCCATCAGCGCATAGGCATCTTCACGCGGGACCACCGCGCTACCGGCCGCCAGCGCCGGCGCCAGCTTGCCCTCCCACCAGGAATGAACCTCGCGATCCAATTCCTGCCGCGGCAGGTCCGGCGCCTCGGCCGGCGCCTCGTCGAACAGCGCGACCGCGGCCAGCACGCGCGAGCGCACGCCGGGGATGGATTCGAGAGCCGCGGTTTCGCCCGTGCGCCGCGCCATGCGGGACGCCAGTTGGTCGCGTTCGGCCGTGGTCAGCAGGTCTTGGCACCAGTCGTAGACCAAGGCCATCTGGCGCAGGTCGGAGGCGGCGAGCGCCCACTCGACGGCGCGGCGCCCGGCGGCACGAGCGCCCGAAACCTGGTAGTAGAGGGCCTGGGCGAAGCCCGGCTCGGGCAGCGGAGCGTTGCCGGAAACGAGCGCCTCGAACTGCTGCCAGCGCATCGAGTGGCGTTCGCGTTCGCGGCGCAGCAGGCGCAGCCGGCCGGCGCGCAGGAAGAGGCGCGGATGGTCGCCCGATACCACCACCGGGTCGGCCGCGCCGGGGGATCGTGCCCAACCGGCTGCGAGCGCCAGCGCGAGAATCGGAATGCCGAGCGCAACGGGCCGCATCACTTGAGATTGTGTCATAGCGACACAGCCCCCGCCCAAGGTGTCCCACCCGCCTGCCGGCCGGACCGAAAAAATATTCCGATTAAAAGGGGTTACGGCATTTGACACGCGGGCATCCGATTGCTACACGTAGTGTGAATTGGCGAAGTAACTTTTTTAACCTGCCCTCTGCAGCAACAGGCAGGCGGAAGAAGAGTGAGCCGACGGGACAGCGTGCTTGCGGGAGCCGGTGTTTGTAGTAGGCTTTGCTCACTATTCTTCCCTTGTTGGTTGCCGCAGAGGGGTTTTTTTGTCGAACGG
>DASWZP010000166.1:0-13870 GCA_036404395.1 Bryobacteraceae bacterium
CTCGCCGAGCGCCTCCAGAATGGAAACCGCGTCGCGGATCGAGACCCGCTCGCGCAACAGGTTCTGCAGCACGCGTTGCACCGCGGCCAGGGGCAGCACCTTGGGCACCAGATCCTCCACCACCTTGGGGTTGTCGATGGCTACCCGATCGAGCAGGCGCTTCGCGTCCTGCCGCGAAAACAGCTCGTATGCGTGGCGGCGAATCAGTTCGGAAAGATGCGTGCCCAGCACGCTCACGCCATCCACTACCGTATAGCCCGATTGCCGCGCCCGCTCGGCGCGCTCGAGCGGAATCCAAAAGGCGCCGATGCCGAAGGCGGGTTCGCGCGTCGGCTGTCCGTCGAGCGCGTGGTCGATTTGGGCCCCGGGTATGGCCAGCTCCCTGCCCTGCGGCAGTTCATAGCGGGCGACTTCGACCCCCTTCATCGAGATGACATATTCCCGGCTGCGCAGCGACAGATTGTCGGTGACGCGAACAGGCGGCAGCAAGTAGCCCAGATCGCCCGCCAACTGCTTGCGGATGGCGGAGATGCGGCGCAGCAAGGGCGATTCCTGGGCGCCCTCGACCAAACCCACCAGGCCCAGTCCGACTTCGATCGCCAGCGGCTCGACACGCAGCAGCGCTTCGGGGTGATCCTTGGCTGCCGGCGGCTTGGCCTCCTTGGCGGAGTCCCGCGTCAGGCGGGTTTCCTTTTGGCGCATCCTCCAGCCGATGGCCCCGGCGCCGCCGCCCAGCGCCAGGAACGGCAGCACGGGCAGCCCGGGCAGGACGGCCATGGCGAGCAGCACCCCGCCGGCCAGCAGCACCGGCTGCGAATTGCCGAAAATCTGGCGGTGGAACTCCACTCCGAGGCGTGCGTCCGAGCTGGCCCGGGTCACAATCAGACCCCCGGAAATGGAAATCATGAGCGCCGGAATCACCGTGACCAGACCATCGCCAATGGTCAAAACGGTGTAAGTCTCGATGGCCTTCTGAAAATCCATCCCGTGCTGAAACACGCCGATCAAAAAGCCCGCCACGATGTTAATTCCGGTGATCAGGATGCTGGCCACCGCGTCGCGCTGGGTAAACCGGGAAGCGCCGTCCATCGCGCCGTAGAACTCGGCTTCGGTGGCGAGCTGTTTGCGGCGGCGTTTGGCCTCGGCTTCGTCGATCAACCCGGAATTGAGGTCCGCATCGATCGACATCTGCTTGCCCGGCAGCGCATCCAGGGTGAAGCGCGCCGTCACCTCGGAAATGCGCACCGCGCCGTGGTTGATTACCACGTACTGGATGGCGATCAACACCAGGAAGATCACCGCGCCGATGATGTAGTTGCCGCCCACCACGAAGCTGCCGAAAGCGCCGATCACGCGGCCGGCGGCGGTGGTGCCGGTGTTGCCGTTGAGCAGGATCAGCCGCGCCGAGGAGATGTTCAGCGCCAGCCGATAGAGCGTGAGCAGCAGCAGGGTGCTGGGGAAGCTGCTGAACTCGACCGGCCGGACCAGGTACAGCGAAACCATCATCACGGTCACCGACAGCAGAATATCGGCGACCACCAGAAAATCCAGCACGAAGCCGGGCAGAGGCGTGATCAGCGCGACGATGATGGCCAGCACCGCCAGCGGCACGGCCATCTGGCGGAGCGAGTCCAGCGGCAAGCCGCCGATCCAGCCCGTCAGCGCGGGCGCCGGTATCGCCTTGGCGGGCGTCATGGCCTTAACCGGGGAGCCTCCCGTTCATGAGCTTGAAGATGTAAGCCAGAATCTCCGCCACCGCACGGTACAGGTGCGGAGGGATCTCCTGGCCGACCTCGACCGAGTGATAGAGCGCCTGCGCCAGCGGTGGATTCTCGACAATCGGCACCTGGTGCTCGACCGCCCTTTGCCGGATGCGCCGGGCCAGGTAGTTCTTTCCTTTGGCCACCACCAGCGGCGCCGACATGACCTCGGTCTGGTAGCGCAGGGCGACGGCGAAGTGAGTGGGGTTGACGACGACGGCGGTCGCGGTGGCAACGTCCTTCATCATCCGCCGCCGCGCACGCTCGCGCTGCAGGCGCCGGATACGGGCTTTCATTTGCGGATTGCCTTCGAGGTCCTTCAACTCCTCCTTGATTTCCTGTTTGCTCATTTGCAGGTCGCGGCGGTAGCGGCGCATCTGCCGGAACAGGTCGACCGATCCGAACAACAGGAACGCGGCGGCGGCTTTCCAGCACAAACCCATCAACGAGGCGCCCAGAAATCGCCAGCCGACCTCCACCCCGGCCAGCGGCAGCGCCAGCAAGGCGTCCAGTTTGTCCCGCGCCACGACGTAAACCGCCCACAGAAACAGCGGCAGCAACAGCCCGGCTTCCACCAGCGCCCCCGCATTCTGGCGCGGCAGGTCGCGCAGACGGCCCATCGGGTTGAAGCGAGCGGGATCCGGCGCCAGCCGTTTCAGACTGAATCCGAACCGCGTCGTCGTCAGGCGCAGCCCCAGCGTGGCGACCACCACCGCGAGGCCGCCGAGCAATAGCGGCGCCAGGTTGTGCCAAAACACCTGGTAGAGTACGTGGATCAAACCCTCGGGGCGCAGTTCGCCCTGAAAAGCGAATTCCAGCAGGGCGCGCATGGTGACGCGGAACTGGCTCAACCAGGCACCCCCGCCCGCGCCGGCCAGCAGCAGAAACACCATGAACTGCAGGGCCGACACAAATTCGCGCGCGGAGGGAAATTGCCCTTCCTCGCGCGCCTTCTTGACGCGGCGTTCGGTGGGCTGTTCGGTTTTGCCGCTGCGGTCGGCCATTGGCGTTCATAGCCCCAATACCCGCTGCGCCACGCGCCAGGCCCCCAGGCTGAACTGCGCCAAAACTCTGGGATACAGGGACACGATCGCCGCCAGGACAAACAGCGCGGTGAGCATCTTGGCAGGGAAGGCCAGCGCGAGCAGTTGCAACTGCGCGTTCAGCCTCCCCATCAGGGCCAGCGCTACGTCCACCATCACCAGCAGAGCGACCACTGGCAGCGCCAGCCGCGCTCCGGCGGCCAGCAGGCCTGCGCCCAGCCGGATGAAGGCCTCCGCCGAGGTAAGTTGAAACACATAGGCCCCCGGCGGGATTCTCTCCAGGCTGGCGGAGAACAAGCGGAGCACCTGCCCGTCCATGCCCAGCGCGAAGAACAGCATGCCCCCCATCAGTTGCGCCACCACCAGCAGAATTCCCGCGTCAGCCTGCGTGTTCGGGTCCACGGTCTGGGCATAGCCGTATCCCGCCGGCATGCCCAGCATCTGGGCGGCGATGAGGGCCACTTCCAGCACCATCGCGGCCGCCAGACCGATGGCGACCCCGATGGCGGCTTCGGCCACCGCCCAGGCAACCAGCGTTCCGGCGCCTGTACCAACTTCGTTCAGGTGGGGCCAGCGCGGCGCCAGGGCCAGCGTGAACGCGGTAGCGAATGCCGCCCGCGCCATGCCCGGCGTGCCGCTGAACCCCGGCAGCGGCACGAATGCCATGGCGCCCGAAACCCGCGCCAGCACCAGCAGAAATGCCAGCACGGTGCCGGCCGAAACCGTGAGGCTAGCGGGCATACCGGCCCAGATCCCCCCACAGTGTCAAGGTATACCCCACCGACTTATGGATCAGCCACGGCATCAGCAGCAGTAGCGAAACCAGGAAGGCGACCAGGCGGGGAATCGTGCTGAAGGCGTTATCCTGCATCGATGTCGCAATCTGCACCAGGCTGATCGCGACGCCGGTCGCGAATCCGATGGCCAGCAGCGGCGCGGCCAGCCAGAACGCCGTCAATAGAGTCTGCCGGATGATGTCCACCACCAGATTGGGCGTCATTGGTAGAAGCTCCTCATCAGCGATCCGACCACCAGATTCCAGCCGTCGACCAGCACGAAGAGCAGGATCTTGAAGGGCGCCGAAATCATCACCGGCGGCAGTTGCACCATGCCGACGGAGAGCGTCACCGAGGCCACCACCAGGTCGATCACCAGGAACGGCAAGAAGAGCACGGCGCCAATCTGAAAACCGGTCTTGAGCTCGGAGAGGATGTAGGCGGGAATCAGGATCTTGAGATCGAGATCAACCCGGCTGCGTGGCGCCGGCGCGTGCGCCAGCTCGAGGAACAGGCGGATGTCTTTTTCGCGCGCGAAGCGCGCCAGAAACTGGCGCAGCGGCTGGGCTGCCTCCGCCATCGCCTGCTCGGTGGAAAGCTTGCCGTTCTCCATCGGCTCCCAGCCGCGGTGATACATCTCCGCCGCCACCGGCTGCATGATGAGGATGGTGAGAAACAGCGCCAGCCCCAGCAGAACCTGGTTGGACGGCGTGGTTTGCGTCCCCAGCGCCTGCCGCAGGAAGTGCAGCACCACGGTGATCCTCAGGAAGGGCGTGATGGACATTACGGCGGCGGGCAACAAGGTCATCAGGGTGAGCAGGATGACCACTTGCATCGGCAGGCTGAGTGTGTTCTTTCCAGCCGATATGCCGAATAGCGAGAGAGGTTCGGCGGTCGCACCGAATGCCGGCGTGGCCAGTAGGCAAAGCGCCAGGGCGCGGGCCTTCATTGTGCAACCTCCTCCCGGCCGGCGCCGGCCGCCGCCGAGCGGCGTTCGATCAGCCGGCAGCCGCCCGGCGAGGCCGCCACCAGCAGCATGGTCTCCCCCAGCCGCACCAGGTGCAGCGAGTGTTGCGGCGAGAGCGGCAGCCGCTCGACCAGCTCCAGCTTGCGGCGGGAGCGCCGGCGGCCGATTGCCAGAGTGGCCAGGCCGCGCCGCCGCAGCCACCAGAGCGCCCCTCCGAGAAGGCCCAGAACCGCGGCCACCGCTGCCATCTGCCCCATCACATCCATCGAGAGTTCTCCTCGCGTTTCAGTCTTCGCGGAAGTCGGTGATGCGCACGCCCAGCGTGCTTTCGATCACCACGATCTCACCGGAGCCGCACAGCACGCCGCCGATGTAGATGTCGATGTTCTCGCCCGCCGACCGCACCGTTTCGATCACGCTGCCCTGTTCGAGGCGCAGGATCTCGCGCGCCGTCATGATGCGGCGGTCGAGCTCGATTTCGATCTCCACCGGGATATCTCCCAGAGGAGCGACTTCCTCTTGAGGATTCATCGGCGGACTAGTGAATTAAGTTGATAGTGTCCTGGCTCAATTGATCGGCCGTGGTCACCACGTGGGCGTTGGCTTCATAGGCCCGCTGGTAGACGATCAGGCTGGTGAACTCGCTCGCGATATCGACCGTCGAGGCCTCGATCGAGCCGCCCACGATGGTGCCGCGTCCGCCCGTGCCGGGCATCCCGATCGCCGGATTGGCGGTCAGGGAACTCAGCGTCAGGTTGTTGCTGCCGGCCGCGATCAAGGTGTCCGGGTTGCGGATGGATGCCATCGCCACCTGTCCCACCACCACCTGCGAGCCGTCGGTGTATTCGGCCAGAATCTGCCCCCCGGTCCCCATGCCGACCTGGTTCAGTTGGACGGCTGGCGATCCGTTCTGGGAGGTGGCGGAGTAAGCCGAAGGCTGGCCGAATTGCGTGATCGTGGAACTGCCGGCGCTGTTGTACGGATTCCAACTGACGTTCATATCCGACGCTCCATCCGCCAGGCCCGGGATGGTGAAGGCGATCGGGCTTCCCGCCGCCGGAGAAGTCAGGTCGCCGTTGCTGTCGAAGCTCAGCGTGCCGCTGGCGCCGGAAATGTCGAATGGCGTGCCCGCGGTGCCTCCGCTGATGTCCGCGCCCGGTATGGTTGCCTGATAACTCCAGGTGTTTCCGCCGGTGTTTTGAAAGTCGAGCGTCAAAACGTGGGAGTTGCCCAGACTGTCGTACACGGTGATCGGCATGGTAAACTCCGACGTCGCGTCCGCCGCCGCCGATGCGTTCAGATTCAGGCTGGCGGTGATCTGACTCGTGGCGACGGGTGGTTTGAGCGTTCCCACGGGGACTACAATGTTGCCGATCGGCCCGTTCGTGTCCACCTGGCCGGTGCTGGGATCGACTGCCGTCCAGCCCTGCACGTAATCGCCCGTGGCCGTGGTCAGATTGCCGGATGCGTCGGTCTTAAAGTCGCCGGCGCGCGTATATTCCAGGTTCCCGGCGCTGTTGGTGACGACAAAAAAACCATCGCCCTGAATGGCGGAATCGTCCAGGCCGCCCGAGGTCTGGATGGCGCCTTGCTGGGTGTACTGGGTCTCGGTGACGGGCTGCGCCACCCCGAAGCCGACCTGGGTGACTCCGAGGCCCGCCCCCAGCGATTGGGTTACCAGGTCGCTGAAGCACAGCTCGGTGGCCTTGTAGCCCGGCGTGTTCAGGTTCGCCAGATCGTTGCCCACCACATCGATGGCGGTGGAATCGGCGTTGAGTGCGGAAAGCGCGGTGGAAAAGGAAGTAAACATCGGATCTCCTCTACGAAGCGTTGGCGCCGGTGGCGCCCGTGTTGTTGCCGGTGTTGCCGGCGCCGGTATTCGCGCCGGTGGCGGCGACCAAGCCATTCAGATCTTGCAGGATGGAGGAAACATCCGATCCCGTGCTGATCT
The DNA here is from genome assembly GCA_036404395.1 of Bryobacteraceae bacterium. GTDB lineage: Bacteria > Acidobacteriota > Terriglobia > Bryobacterales > Bryobacteraceae > Bog-375. Next base: position 6,498 of record DASWZP010000166.1, read on the forward strand.
CTGTGTCGAGTTGCTGAAACTCCGCCAACTGGGTGACAAAAGTGGTTCCGTCCACCGGGTTGAGCGGGTCTTGATTTTCGAGCTGCGCGACCAGAAGCTGCAGGAACATGGTCTGGTCGGAAGCGGCGCTGGCGCTCGCGCTCGGGCTGCCAGTCGAGGACGACGAAGTACTGGTGCCAGTGGGTGCCATCGAATTCTCCTTACGTGGTTTGCGCCGGGGGCGGCGTGTTCGCCGCCTCCTGGGCAATCATGGTGTCGATCTGCGATTGCGGGAAGCCGAAGGTGTAGAACGACGCCACCAGGCCGGGATTGATGACCGCACCGTTGGGCATCCGCACCATGTAGTTCGGCTGCTGCTGCACGAACGGGTCCTGGCCCGCCGGCTGGGTGAAAACATTTTCGGTAATCACCTGGCCGCCGACCATTTGCGCCACGGTTTGAGCGGTGGTCTCGGTAGCGAAGTAGATCGGGTTGTATTCGAAGCTGGAGCCGTCGGGGTTGCGTCCGATGGGATCGGTCATCCACACGTTGGGTCCGAAGACCGACTGCGCCGTGGGCGGGGCTGCGGCGGCGCTCGCGGAGCTTGCAGACGGAGCCGCCGAGGCAACCATCGGGTCCGCCGGGTTGTAAGAGCTGCCGCCAAATAATAATTCGAAATCGGAGAGGCCGCTCGCCGCGGCAGTCGAGGAAGAGGCGGCCGCCGTGCCGCTGGCTGGCGCAGCCGCCGAGGAAGCCGCGGCGGAAGTTGCGGTCGCAGTCGGTCGCCTGGCGGCCACGCCGATGACAGCCGCGCCCGGCCTTGTCGCCGCCTCGCTGGTCGCCAGCATCGAATCGAAACTGGAAGTGGCGCGGGGTGCCACGGCTGCCGAGGCCGCCTTCGCAGCCGGCTGTCCGGCGGTTGTGTTCGCCGCCGGCCGCCGGACGGACGCCTCCGGCGCCGCAGGCGAATGACTGGTTACTGGAGTGACGTGTAAAGCCATGAGAACTCCTTGGGTTCGGATTGGTTTTGGTTCTGCCGCTTCTCCTGCGGCTGGCCGTCGCGCGGGTCGCGCCCGCCGCCTTCCCTCCGCGACTGGTTTGGCGACGATGGGAAGCCGGCGCTCGCGGCGGGCTCCGCCATCCGGATGCGCGCGGCCGCGGCCGCCGGAGCGTCGTGCCAGGTTTCCGCGCGCAAGCCGGTCTGTTCCAGGCGGGCGGTGAGCGCGGGCAGGTCGTCGCGCAAAGAGCCCGCCAGATGGCTGTCGGGCGTGCGGACGTCCACTTGGACCGAGCCCGCGCGCTCGACCAGCCGCACATTGACCCGGGCGTCGGCATCGCGCAATTCAAGCTGGATCTCCCGCGCCGGACCGCCCGCCGAGGGCTTGGGTGCAGGCGCGGCGGCGTCCCAGGCGGAAAGGCTCGAGGTCCCGGGAGGAACGGCGGGTTGGCGGTTCGCACCCTGCGGCGGTGCCGCTGTGCCTGGGTTTGAGGAAACCGGGGCGGCCATGGGGAGACCGTGGGCGGCCGGCCCGGCCGGCGATGCGCCGCCGGTCAAGCCGGGCGGGACCGTGCTTGCGAGGCCGGGTTCCGCATCGCGGGTGGACCGGATACCGGAGCGGCCGCCGCCCGGACCGGCGCCGACAGCCGGGGCCGGCTGCTGATCGCCGGCGGCGGCGCCTGCAACCCGCGATCCCTGACTGGCATGCTGTGGTTCGGAGGCCGGCGCCGGTACCAACCATGCCTGGAAAGCCAGGGTTCCCTGTTCCCCAAAGCTGGCGCCGTCAGGCGAGCCGGCGCCATCAGGCGAGCCTGCGACGTCCGCCGCGTTGGCGTCGCTCCGATCGCTCGCCCCACCATCCGGTTCGAAGTTACGGTCCCCGCCGGGTGCGGCCAGCCGCGCGAACAGGCTGGCGGCCGCGTCCACTCCAACGGCTTCGGCGCTGGATGCCACCTGCGCCGCCTCAGGCGGCTCCGCCGCGCGTGTTTCCGGCGGGCGAGTCTCCGCCATGTCCTGAGCTGGTGCAGCCGGCTGCCAACCCGACGCCAGCACTTGGTCATCCCGCAGCACGGCGGCCGTGCTGCTTGGACTGGACGCGGGAACCTGCCCGCTGGAAGCGGCAGCCTCCGGCCCGCGGCGGGCGGCCCGAGCGTCCGCGCTATCGGTCGGGCTGGGCACCGCGCCCACAACTGTCCTCGAGCCGCGCACCTCCAACGGCTGCCGCGCGGCTGCGGCACTCGCCCGGAGAGCCAACGCGGCGGCCTCGATGAGCGACCCTCCGGTCGCCTCTGTGACGGGGTTCGATGCCTGCTCGCCACCAGAGGGCGGCGGGTTGCTGTCCGTCACCGCTTGCCCAAGCCGGGCTGCGGCGCGGGTTGCTTGCACCTGGCCAGACGCTGCCTCGCCATCCTCTCCAATCAGAGTGGCCGAAGCCTTGGTTGCCGCGCCATCGCCGCCGGTCGAGCTGGCTTCGGAGACTGGGCCGCCCAAAACCGCCGCCAGGGACAATGCGCCGTCCTGGGGCAGCCATGAGTTGGGCATTCGAGCAATGGCCGGATCGGACGTCACTGGATTCTGACTCAGCTCCGAAGCGGTGGCCGAGGTGGTGGCGGCGGATGCTGTCCGGTTCTTTTCGCCCGCCGGCTTTGCGGACGCGCGAGCAGGGGGCGCCGTGGCTGTTTTCGCGCCCGGTGCCGCCCCCGGCCGGGAGAAAGGCTGCTGCTCGGTTTCGGGATCCACCATTTGACCGAGCAGGTTCAGGAACAACGCCGCTGGGGTTGCCGGTGGCGGGATGGAGCTGGACAATTTCGGCACTGGCGTGTTCGGCGTGACCGCGAACGCCGCTTCGATTTCGGTGGCGAGGGTCCGCGGCGCGGCAACGGTCATGACGAGCGAAAATGCATCCACCGGGCCAAACCAGGTGAACCCGTTTTCAATGGATTGGGCCGCGGGCGCGCGGCAAGAAAATGCCGCGCGGCGCGTTGGCGGCAAAAAAGCGGCGCAAGGACAGACGTCCGGCACCTTTCTTATCGGCCCGTATCACCGAGTTTTGAGAGACCTCCGCCGCGGAACGCGCTTGGACCGCCACGTGCAATCATCCATGCCGCCATGGATCCCATGACCGCAATGGCCGCCAGCGGCCTTCGCTCCCGCATGGAATCGCTCGATCTGGTGGCCAACAACGTGGCGAATGCCTCCACTGGCGGCTACAAAGCCGATCGCGAATTCTACAGCCTCTACGTATCGCCCGAGGCTGCCGACGCTGGCCAGGCCGCCACCATGCCGGTGATCGAGCGGCCCTGGATCGATCTTGCGCAGGGCGTGATCCAACCCACCGGCAACGCGCTCGACCTGGCGCTTTCCGGCAAGGGGTTTTTCACGGTCCAGTCACCCGGCGGCCCGCTCTATACCCGCAACGGCAGTTTTCACCTGGCGGCCGACGGCAGCCTGGTCACCTCCGATGGTTATCCGGTCAGCGGCGCGGGCGGCGCGGTGCTGCGCCTGCAAACCTCGGGCAAGATCGAGGTGGCAGGCGATGGCACGGTGAGTCAGAACGGGCAAGTGGTCGGCCAACTGCAAGTGGTCGACTTTCCGGGCGCCGCCGGGCTGGCCAAACAGGGCAACAACTATTTCCGCTCTGCTGGCGCGGCTCCCTCGCCGGCGGCAGACGCCGGAACCACCGTCGTGCAGGGCAAGCTCGAAGCATCCAACACCGGCACGGCGGAATCGGCGGTGCGGTTGATTAGCATCATGCGGCAGTTCGAGATGTTGCAAAAGGCCGCCTCCACGGCGCTCGACATGAGCAAGCAGGCGGTGGAACAGGTGGCCAAGGTTTGACGAAAGCGGTTTTGACGGGAACGGGGTTTGACTCGGCAAGGAGAAGCCAATGATTCGGGCATTATATAGCGCGGCCAGCGGCATGGCGGCACAGGAAATGAACGTCGATAACATCGCCAACAATCTGTCCAATGCCAATACGGTGGGTTACAAAGCGCGGCGCGCCCAGTTTCAGGACTTGATGTACCAGAGCGTGTTGCAGCCGGGCGCGTCGTCGGGGCAGCAGACCCTCATCCCCGCCGGATTGCAACTCGGCCTCGGCACGCGCCCCACTTCCAATGAAATCGTTTTCACCGAAGGGGCCTTTTCCGAGACCGACAACCCGCTCGATGTGGCGATCCAGGGCGGCGGCTTCTTCCAGATCATGCAGCCGAACGGCGAACTGGCTTACACCCGCAACGGGCAGTTCCAATTGGATAAGAACGGCAACATCGTCAACCCAGAGGGGTATGCGCTGCAACCGCAAATCACCATCCCGGCCGCCGCGCAGAACCTGACCATCGGGGCCGACGGCACCGTCAGCTACACTCTCCCGAACCAGACGGCGACCCAGCAGGCCGGTCAGATCCAATTGGCCAATTTTCAGAATCCGGCGGGGTTGAACAGCCTGGGCAACGGTCTGTACACGCCCACGGACGCCTCCGGAGACGCCACGGTCGGGTTGCCGGGCGGCCCGGAAGGTATGGGTTCGCTGCTGCAAGGTTACGTCGAACAGTCCAACACGTCGATCGTGAATGAGTTCATTAACCTGATCCAGGCGCAGCGCGGTTATGAGGCCAACTCGAAAGTGGTCACCGCCGCCGATCAGATGTACCAGCAGGTGAACCAACTCAGCCGATGATGGCCACTCTCACTTTCGCCGCATGTCTGACCCTCGGCCCCGGTTCCTCGCAGATCCAGGCGGGCGACCTGGCGCCGGCGTGGCCGGCTTTGCTCACGCTCGCGCCGGACACACCGCTGGCGCCGGCCCCCATGCCGGGAGTGGCGCGCGTCTTCCGCCCCTTGGAGCTGCGCCAACTGGCGGCCCGTTGGCACGTGAGCCACATCCCCGGCACTCCGCTCTGCGTGGCGCGGCCGGTAAAGACGCTCGACCCCCAGCGGCTGCTCGACGCCATGCGCCGGTCCTGGCCCGCTGCGGAGATCGAAATCCTCGATTTCAGCCGCCAGCCGGCGCCCGGGGGCCCGCTCGAGTTTCCCCGCTCCGCGCTGCGGCGCGAGGCCGGCGCGGCGCTCTGGAACGGCTGGATCGCCTACGCGGAAAACCGCCGTTTCCACGTCTGGGCGCGGGTGCGCATCACCGAGAGCGTGGCGCGCGTGGTGGCGGCCGCCGAACTCCGGCCGGGGCGGCCGGTCACGGCGGCGCAGGTGATTGCCGTGACGCGGCAGGAGTTTCCGGCCGAAGAGCCTTATGCGCGATCGCTGGCCGAGGTCATCGGCCTTTGGCCCCGCCGTCCCATCCCGGCGGGTGCGGCGCTGCGCACCGATCAACTCACCGAGCCCCAGGTGGTCAGCAGGGGCGACACGGTGGAGGTGGAAGTCCGCAACGGCGGAGCCTTCGTCAAGCTGGAGGGCACGGCGGAGAGCGCGGGCGCCGTGGGCGAGATGGTCAGCGTGCGCAACCCCTCGTCGCGCCAGCTCATTCGCGCGCGCGTCCTGGGGCCGGGCAAAGCTACGGTGGATTCCGGACGGCGTGCCGCACCGAACGGCCAACCGGACAAGGAGCCCCAACCATGAGATCGATGCTCGCCTTGACCCTCGTCGCCGCCTTGTGCGGCACGGCGCCAGTATGGGCCAAAAAGAAAAAGCCGACCACGGCGGGCAGCAACCCGCTCAACCAATACGTGGCGGAATCGGAAGCGCGCTCGGCGGTGGCGGCGCCGGCTTCGCCCGGTTCCATCTGGCAGGCTGGTTCGCGCCTGGCCGATGCGGCGCGCGATGTGCGGGCCAGCCAGGTGGATGATGTGCTGACCATCGTGGTGGCGGAGCAGGCGTCGGCGGTGTCGACCGGCGTCACCAAGACGTCGCGCGCCTCGAGCGCCACCAACTCGGTCAACAACCTGGCGGGAATCAACCCGCCCGGAGGGTCGCTGGTGAACCTGGCCAACATGGCGGGCTCGTGGCAACTGAACGGCCAGGGCACCACCAGCCGCACCACCACGCTCACCACCACGCTCACGGCGCGCGTCACGCACGTGCTGCCCAACGGCGGCCTGGTGGTGGAGGCCTCCAAGGAAATCCAGGTCAATTCCGAACACCAGCTCATCACCGTGCGCGGCGTGGTCCGCCCGGCCGACATCGATGCCACCAACAGCGTGCTGTCCTCGCGCCTGGCGCAGCTCGAAGTCCACATCGACGGCAAAGGCGTGGTGGGCGATGCCATACGCCGGCCCAACTTCCTGTACCGGCTGATGCTGTGGTTATTGCCATTCTGATGAGAAAACGCGCCCGCATTTCCGTTTGCATTGCGATCGCGCTGGCCGGCGAGGCCGCCGCGGCGCGTCTCAAGGACCTGGTCACGATTGAAGGCGTGCGCGAGAACCAGCTCATCGGATACGGCGTGGTGGTCGGCCTCGCCGGCACCGGGGACACGCAACAAACGACATTCTCCAACCAAAGCCTGACCAATATTCTGGAACGCATGGGCGTGGCCGTCTCGCCCACCGCTATTCGCGTCAAGAACACGGCCGCCGTGATGGTGACCGCCACGCTGCCGGCATTTGCCCAACCCGGAATGAAAATCGATATCACCGCCGGGGCGATTGGCGATGCTCTCAACCTGCAAGGCGGGATTCTGGTTTTGACTTCGCTGCGCGGCGCCGATGGGCAGGTGTACGCCGTGGCGCAAGGTCCGGTGGTCACCGGCGGGTTCGCCGCCGGCCGCGGCGGGGCGTCGCAGACCGTCAACCATCCTACCGTCGGCCGCGGCCCCAACGGCGCCATCGTGGAGCGGCCGGCGCCATCGATCGAGCCCAAGGCTGTCGTGCGCTTGCAACTCCGGCAGTACGATTACACCACCTCGGCGCGCATCGTCGAGGCTGTCAACAAGAAATTCGCCGGTCCGGCGGCGCTGGCCCACACCGAGAACGCCGGCCTGGTCGCGGTGGCGATTCCGGCCGAATTCGCGGCGCGCTCCACCGAGTTCCTCGCCGAACTGGAAAACCTCTCCGTCGAGGCCGACCTCCCGGCGCGGGTTGTCATCAACGAACGCACCGGCACCATCGTGCTCGGCAAGGACGTCCGCATCGCTCCGGTGGCGATTCTGCACGGCAAGCTGAGCGTCGAAATCCAGACCAACCTGGCGGTCTCGCAGCCGGAACCGTTCTCGCAGGGCGCCACGCAGGTGGTCCCGCAAACCACGGTCGGCGCCAAGGAAGAAAAAGCGCGTAACGTGGTGCTTAAGCAGGGCGCCACGGTGGAGGAACTGGTGCGCGCGCTGGCGGCGATCGGCTCCACGCCGCGCGACGTGATCGCGATTCTGCAAGCCCTGCGCGCGGCGGGCGCTCTGGAAGCCGATGTGGAGGTGATCTGACGCATGGCTTCGATGCTGATCGCGCAAACG
>DASWZP010000167.1:0-4054 GCA_036404395.1 Bryobacteraceae bacterium
GAGCGATGCGCCACCGCCGGTGGAGATGTGGCTGATCTTGCTCGATACGCCGGCGGCTTTGATGGCCTTTTCCGAATCGCCGCCGCCCACCACCGAAGTGGCGGAGGAAGCGGCTACGGCCTTGGCCAGCGCGACCGTGCCCGTGTCGAACGGCGGCTTCTCGAAGATGCCCATGGGACCATTCCAGATCACCGTCTTGGCGGAAGCGATCACCTTCGAAAACTCCTCGATGGTTGCAGGACCGATATCGACGGCGATCTTGTCGGCGGGAATCGTCTCGACGACTTCGTTCGCGGCGCCGGCGGCGATTTCGGAAACCACTACGTGGTCCACCGGCAGCATCAGCTTGCTTCCCAGTTCGGCGAGCAACTTCTTCGCCAGGTCCACCTTGTCTTCTTCCACCAGCGATTTGCCGGTGGGCAGGCCTTGCGCCTTGAGGAACGTGTACGCCATGGCGCCGCCAATGAGAAGTTGGTCGACGATCTTGCCCAGGTTCTCGATGACCTCAATCTTGTCCGACACTTTGGCGCCGCCCAGGATGGCCACGCACGGGCGCGGCGGATTGGTGGTCGCGAGGCCGAGGTATTTCAGCTCCTGCTCCATCAGCAGGCCCGCAGCAGCGATTGAAACGAACTTGACCATGCCTTCGGTGGACGCGTGCGCGCGGTGTGCGCTTCCGAACGCGTCATTGACATAAACGTCGCACAGCGCGGCCAGCTTCTTCGAGAATTCCGGATCGTTCTTTTCTTCCTCGGCGTGATAGCGCAGGTTCTCGAGCAGCAGCACTTCGCCGGGCGCGGGCAACATGGCTTCCACCTCGGGTCCGACGCAATCGGGCGCCATCTTCACCGGCCGGCCGAGCAGCTTTTGCAAACACGCCGCCACCGGGCGCAGGCTCATTTCGGGATTCGGTTTGCCCTTGGGACGGCCCAGGTGCGAAGCCAGGATGACGCCGGCTCCGTGATCGAGCGCGTATTGAATGGTGGGAAGCGACGACTTGATGCGCTTGTCGCTCGAGATTTCCATCTCGCCCTTTTCGTTCTTGACCAGCGGGACGTTGAAATCCACGCGGATGAATACCTTCTTGCCATTCAGATCGAGATCGCGTATGGATAGATAGGACATATCAGGCCTCAAAGCAGGGTTTTCCATTAGAGAGTAACACGCGTCGGGACGGGCAAGCTAAAGCATGCTCTACCTACCCCGCGCTGGTAGGGCATGCTTTAGCTTGCCCCTTTACAAGATCCTTTTACAATGGTCAGGTGCCTTCCGTTCCGCTGATCGAATTGGAAAATGTCACCGTGCAGCGCGGGCCGCGCGTGGTGCTGGATGGCGTCACGCTGGCGATAGCGCAGGGCGAGCACGTCGCCATCCTGGGTCCCAATGGTAGCGGCAAATCGACGCTCATCAAGCTGATCTCGCGCGACCTGTATCCGCGGCTGAAGCCAGAGCCGTGGTCGCTGCGCATCCTGGGCCGCGATACCTGGAATCTGTTCGATTTGCGCAACCAACTGGGGCTGGTTTCGAACGATTGGATCGAGATGTGCACGCACGATTTCTCCGGCTTCGAAATCGTGCTCTCCGGCTTCTTCGGCAGCGTGGGAATCTGGCCGTACCACCCCGTGACGCCGGCCATGGAAACCACCGCGCGCGAGGTGATGGAGACGCTCGAAATCGCGCACCTCGCCGAACGCGCCACCGACCACATGTCTTCCGGCGAAGCGCGGCGCTTCCTGATCGCGCGGGCGCTGGTACACGGCCCGCGGGCGTTGATCCTGGACGAACCCACCACCAGCCTGGACCTGCGCGCCACGCACGAACTGCGCGAGACGCTCTCCAAGCTGGCGCGGCGCGGCATCGGAATCATCATGGTGACGCACCACCTGCCGGATATCATCCCGGAGATAGAGCGCGTGGTGCTGATCCGCCAAGGCCGGATTTCGCGCGACGGCGCCAAGCGGGAAGTGCTGGAAGCGCGCGGACTCAGCGAACTCTTCGGCGTCTCGCTCGAGGTGCTGGAGCGCGGCGGATATTATCACGTGCTGTAGCGGCGGGAGCCAGAAGTCAGGAGTCAGAAGTCAAGAAGACAGAATGTGCGGTGGCGGGCACCCCCACTGACAAGAACGGAATACTTATTTCGCCCCCTTGTAACCCTTTTCACGCGGGTCTGGCCGAAAGGCCGAAAATTCCCCTAACACACTGCAATAAATATAGTTATCTTCCTTGAGGCTGGCTGAATCCTAGGTTTTTCGGGATTCGTGTGGGATACTCGGTAATTAGCAGGCTGCGTATCACGAGTAGATCGGGCTCGCCGGTCATTGACGCCGCGGCTCAGCAAACGCCTCACTCTGGAGCCGTGCTTGCAGAGCCGTGTATCGCGGTTTGATACGGGCTTGCTGCACGGATTCGTTAGGGTCCTAGATTCGTAAGTCAAGCATGTCTCAGTTGGATGAAGCGGTAATCAGATATAACAAGCTGCTCGAGAACGGTGTGCACCGCGATCTGGGCTGGGCGGAAGAACTCCATGCGCGAATGGAGGAGGCCGGGCTGTCGGCTGGCGGCCGCCTGATCTGCCCGTTCCTACGGCCCAGTTTTATTTCGCGGCGCCAGTACGATTCGCTGGTCAAGACCGGCGAAGCGCTGATCACCGCCATCGACCGCATGCAGCAGATGGTGCTGCACGATGCCGGGCTGCTGGCTCGCCTGGAATTGCTGCCGGCCGAAAAAATGCTGGCCGCCATCGATCCCGGCTATCAGAGCTTTGAAGTGGCCGCGCGTCTGGACACGCACCTGGTGAACGGCCACTTGCATTTCGTGCAGTACAACGCCGATTCACCCACCGGCGCGGGCTACGCCGACCGCCTGGCGGAGTTGTTCTACGACATCCCGCCGATGAAGGAGTTTCGCAAGAGATACACGCTCAGCAAGGTGGCCAGCCGCAAGCACCTGCTGCAAGCGCTGCTCAAATCCTACAAGCAGTTCGGCGGCAATAAGAAGCCCAACATCGCGGTGGTGGAGTTCCGCCCGCCCTATCATTCCGGCCGCAGCGAGTTCGAGTTGTTCCGCGACCTCTTCCGGCAGGAGGGCTACCAGGCGGAAATCGTTTCGCCGGAACAACTGGAATACCGCAACGGCGTGCTGCGCCGCGGCGCGTTTGAAATCAACCTGGTCTATCGCCGGCTGGGCGTGCAGGAATTCCTCCTGCGCTTCGATCTGTCGCACCCGCTGGTGCGGGCCTACCGCGATCGGGCGGTTTGCGTGATCAACAGTTTCCGTTCGGAGCTGGCGCACAAAAAGGCGATGTTCGGCCTGCTGACGGATGAATCGCTCACTGTCAAGTTTCCTGCCGCGGAGCGCAAGGCCATCCGCGAGCATGTGCCCTGGACCCGCCTGGTGGCGCAAGGCAAGACCACGCACGGAGACCAGACCATCGACTTGATGGAATTTATCACTCAGAACCGCGAGCGGTTGGCACTCAAACCCAACGACGATTCGAGCGACCAGCACAGCTACTTCGGCTGGGAGATGGACGGCGCCGACTGGGATCGCGCGCTCAAGCAGGCCGCGCGCAGCCCGTACGTGGTGCAGGAGCGGGTGGACCCCGTGCGCTCGGTGTTCCCGCTGCTTACGTATGGGCACCTGGAATTCCGTGAAATGCAGGTGGATGTGCATCCGCACGCTTACCTGGGCAAAGTGCAAGGCTGTTCCAGTTGGCTTTCCACGCCTAAGTCGGGCTTCACCACGGCCGCCGGCATTGTGCCGACCTACATCGTCGAAGCCAAATAGGGCACGTCGATATTTCCTGGAAAGAACACCGGCGACAAGATCGCCGGCGTTACCTCTGCTGTTCTGGTAACGCCGGCGGTCTCTGCCGCCGGTTCTTTGCTCGCCTCACACGGTCACAAAAGATACCAGAGTCTTATTTCTTTTGCTGCGTGTCAGTTAACGGCGAGCGGCTGGCTGGAGCGGGCGTCCGTCCGCTACCATCGAATCGGTTCTATGGCCACGCTTTTTTCCATTACTGCGCGCCGGCGAGACGGCATGAAACCGTATG
>DASWZP010000168.1:0-80834 GCA_036404395.1 Bryobacteraceae bacterium
CTGCCGCTGCAGCAAACGAAACAGCTCGGCGGGCGCCAACTGCATGTACAGCTCAAAAACCGCAGACGAATCCATATCCAAACATAACCCCAATGAAATGTTTTGATTGGATAGTGGCCACGCAAAACTAAGTGGCATTGGGCTGAAAGCCTGCGCCACGGGAGCATCCATAAGCTAAGCTCAATGGGATGCCGAACCTCTTGGACAGGCTGGACGAATGGAAACGCCGCTTTGGGCCGCCGGAGACCGGGCAACTCGAGCGGCTGCTGGCCGCGGCGGCGAAATACCGGGTGCGCGATGCCGCCGGCCTGATTCGCCTGCATGAGACGCTGCTGTTCCTGCGCGCCTATCCGCGGACGCCGGAAGTGGCGCGGCTTGCCGATCGAATCCTGTTTGCGTTCGCCGATCGCGTGGATCGATTGCGCGCGGCGGGCGTGGACCTGGAGCCTTTCGCCGAGCCGGAAGTATCCGGCATCGCCGGCACGGAGCTGACCGCGGTATTCAGCTATGAAGTGGCACGCAGCCTGGTGGAGCGCCACGGCCGCGCGGTTCGCCTGGCCTGGGATGCGCATGACGAGATCCACCGCATGGGCCCGGGCTCGCCGGAGTTGGCCCCGCTGATCGCCGAGGAGTGGCCAGTGGAAGCGCACTTGCCGTTCGAACGCTGGCTGGAGGCGGCGCGCCCGCGCACCCAGATCGAGTTGCCCTGGCTGCTGGAACGCGTGCGGGACATCGCCCCCGATCGCACATCCGAGCGCTACAACGCGATGGGCCTGCCGATGACCTTCGCGATCGGCCGCCGGGTTTCGCGCTCCTGCCAGCGGGCGCCGATACGCGGCCTGTTCTGCCACACCGAGCCGCTGATCGCGCGGCGCGACGTAACGCTAGCCCGCGAACTGGCGGCGCCGCCGCTCGCGGTGAAGCGGCTGGCGCCCGCCAGCGCTGGCAGGATGATCGAGCTGATCCTCGACACTTCGGCCATGCGCTTTCGCGAGTTGCACGGCTTCAGCCACCCCGACGACACACGCGTCTTCAGCGCGGACGCGGGCCGCGGCGTCGAGATCGTGTTCTTCGGCGTGCCGCCGCGCTGGCGGCTTCCGCTGCGCGCTTACCACGCCGGCATGTTCTTCAAGAACGGCGTGCCGGCCGGATACGTGGAGACCCTTTCGCTGTTCGATCGCGCGGAGGTGGGATTCAATCTGTACTACACTTTCCGCGATGGCGAATCGGCCTGGCTCTATGCGCGGCTGCTGCACCTGTTCCACCAGGCGCTGGGCGTGAACTGCTTTTCGGTGGACCCTTACCAGATCGGCGACGAGAATCCCGAGGCCATCGACTCGGGCGCGTTCTGGTTCTATCGCAAGCTGGGATTCCGGCCGGTGGACGCTTCTCTTGCGGCGCTCGCGCGGCGCGAGGAGGAGCGCATCGCGCACTCGCCCGGCTATCGCAGCTCGCGCCGCACGCTCGAACGGCTGGCCAAAGGATACGTGCTGTTTGAAGGCCCCGCAGCCGAAGCCGGCCAGTGGGACAGCTTTTCGATTCGCAACCTGGGGATCGAAGCCACTCGATCTTTGGCGGCGCGCTTCGGCAGCGATATCGAACACATGCGGCTCGCCGCAAGCCGCTTCGCCGCCCGCCATTTCGGCGTGGAGTCGACCAGCGGCCTGGCGCTGGCGCTCAGCGTAATTCCCGCCGTAGCGAGCTGGAACCCAGCCGAAAAGAAGGCGATGGCAGCCATTCTTCGCGCCAAGGAGCAAGGCTCGGAGACACGCTACCTGCGCCTGATGCAACGCCATGCCCGTCTGCGAGCCGCGTTTCTCAAACTGGGGCGCTAATCTGCTTCACTCACTAATTCAGGACTTCGCCTTAAGTGCCGATGCAATCTCTTCCAGAGTGCGATTGGCTTGTGTGAGGTTACGATCGATCCGCAAAAGAAGCCTGCACGGGACAACGGACACGACTATGGCAAGCAGGATCAGGATCACGTAGAAGATCGAGGTCATCGCACCATTCTACACCCGAACCCGCTCCACGCAACGTTGGCGGGTCATGTTATCTTGGCGCAAAGCCCAGGACTCGAAAACCGCTCGAAACGGCAAGCAATACGCCCGCAAGCGGGCGTTGGCAAGCTAAAGCGTGCCCTACCACGGCCCCGCTTACGCGGTGGGCTGGGCCTTCTTGGCGGCGCGGGAGACCTTGTACTTCCTCTCGAATTTGTCCACGCGGCCGGCGGTGTCCATCAACTTCTGCTTGCCCGTGAAGAACGGGTGGCAGGAGGAGCAGATTTCCACGCGGATGTCGCCTTTATGCGTCGACTGGGTCTTGAACGTGTGGCCGCAGGCGCAAATCACGTTCACCGGGGCATAAGCAGGGTGAATTCCAGCTTTCATGGTTGTTGCGGGGGTCCTTTCGAGACTTTCAGTATAGCAAGAACTTGAAACCCCCGTGGCCCTGTCAGGAACCACGGGGGTTGATAGCCATGGAATAAACCTGAGGCTTTGGTTGCGCAAGAGGCAGCCGGTCCACAGGAACTTGACCCCGCCAACTGGAGAGCGGGCGTCGGCTACGTCAGAGGCTCGACTTTAACAGTCGGCCACCTCCTGCGGTCGCTTGTTACTTTCCATCTTCTCTGGACCACCTCCTTTCCCAGTGATAAAAAAATATTCGCATGGAGACATTGCAAAGTCAATACTGTTTTCCATATGGAGTGCAGATTTCCGGCCCCGCCGCGATATGTAGTATTGCGGTTACAGGTTTCGTGCCGCGAAGCGGCACATGGCGAGGCCATCCATCAGCTTGAACGGCAGCCTGCCGGTGGTGTAATGACCGCAAGGAAGCGTGTAGACCTGGTGCGGCAAATCCATCTCGCGGAAGGCCCGCAGCACCTGCTTCGAATACACTGGCAGAAAGCTGGTGTCGTGCTTGGCCCAGATTAAGAGGCTGGGCATTTTGCGGCTCTCCATGCGGCCCAGGTAGGCGGCCGGGCTGATCACCGACCAGTAGCGGCGCAAATCGTCCTGCGAGACATCGCTCGCGAACCCCTTGCGCACATGCTGGGTGGAAAGGCCGGTCCAGACCACGTCGGAAAAGTACATGGAGACGTGATTGAAGATGCCCAGCTTGATGCGGCTGTCGTGGGCCGCCGCGATGAACGCCACGCAGGACCCCAGGCTGGTGCCCAGGATGGCCAGCCGCTGGTAGCCCTGGGCGGCGAGCCAGTCCACGCACGCACGGGCATCGATCACCGATTGCCGGGAAGCGTGGATGGTGCGGCCCACGTTGCTCGAGACGTGGTAATCGGCGCGTTCGAGTTCGGCCGGCATGCGCTCGGCGTGGTACGCCATGCTCATGCGCAGCGCGCTCACCCCGAAGCGGCGAAGCAGTTGGGCCAGCCCGACGTGGCCATCCACGCCGGCGTTCCATTGCGGCAGCACCAGCACGGCCCGGCCGCGATCGCGCTCGGCCGGAAACCACTCCGCGTGCACGGTGTTGTTCTCCGGATACGGCGTCTCGACCGGACTGGTGAAGGTGAGATGTCCCTCGCGCAGCCGATAATCCGCCGGCGCCCGGTAGCTGAAGAAACGATCCGAATCGCCCAGCGCCTCTTGGGCGAAGCGGTCGAGTGCCTCTCTTGCGTGGCCGTTCCCATGATCGGCGAGCACCGGAAAATCCAGTCTGCCGATCCAGTCCAGGCCCCATTCAAACGGACGCACCACGCGGTTGGTATCGCGCGTGGCGAGCTTGCGTTCCCAGTTGTCGATCCAGCGGGCGTAGATACCAGGCATGCTGTTCTGCAGAGAACTCTTAGTTTAACGTGAAGCGGAGACGGGGACGGTGTGACGCGGATGCGACGGCCCGCGCACGCCTCGCCAGGAACCGCGCGGTGGATCTCGGCGTGGTATGTGCCAGCGGGCATTTCGGAGTTTGACCCCTGATTCACGCTTGTTGCGGCGGCCGCCGCGGAATACAATGAATTGACCGTAAGGAGGTTCATGAGCATGCCTAACTTCAATGGGATGCTTCGCAGCAAGAGTTTGGCGCTGCTCAAGTCATACGCCCTTCATCCGGCGGATAATATCGACGGCTATCGAGGCGATACCATCGGCACCGCCAAGACGACGCTCAAGCGAGACCCCTACCGCTCCGGCGTGATCGGCGCGATTCAGGCGCAACTGGCCAACATCATTCCCGGCTTTCGTCCCAAGATGAGTTACACGAAGAACATCCATTTCAAGTCCGTTGCCTCATACCAGAAGGTCGCCATGGTGAACCTCGTCAAACGCGATCCCTCCAAATCCGGCAACGAGGGCGCCGAAACCGTCGATGTCTCCGGGAGCTTCACCGTCGATCCGGACAGCGGCTGGGTACCGGCTTACTACCTCCCCTGGGATCAAAACGCCATCGTCCACATGACCATTCCCCCGCAGGGAATGAGAATCGGTTCAGATCCCGACATCTTCTTTACCGCGGCGATCAACGGCTGCTCCGTCTTCATCCAGGGAACGCAGGAGAGCCCGACCGTGTATCACGCCGGCGGCGACACCGGGCGCGGCAACGACATGACGCGCGGCGCCGCCTTTTGGCGCGAAGTGCTGACCAATTTCGCGGACACATCCAAGGGCAAGTTCCAAACCGAAATCAACAAAATGGACTACATCAAGACGCCGGGGCAGGTCAGCTCCGACGGCAAACTGACCACCGCCAGCGCCAACGAATACGAAAGATGGCTGAAAGACAAATACAGAAAGACGCTTGACGTCAAGTTTGTCAATCCCTGGGGCTGCGTGGTCGGATACCGCAATGACGGCAAGTGGAGATTCTACCTGCAGGAGAACGCCACCATCGCGTTCATGAAGCTCCGGAAGGAAAGCGACGAACCCGCGAAGCTGACCAAGGTCTCCAAGCCTATGGTCCTGCGTGAGATCTTTCCCGGCGCCGGCGTCGCCAACATGACCAACTCACAGCAGATCGTGGTCACTACCGCCTGACATCGCGATCCCGCCGTTGGTTTGCGTTAGATACAGGCTAAGCCCCAGTTGCCGGAAAGGGTCCACGCGGTTTACTGCTTCATCCAGACGATTACTTCCGCGGCGAGGGGGGCCGCGGGGATACCGTCGATCGCGACAGCCAGGGAGATGGCTTGTAAGCCGGACGCGCCAATTCCAGGAAGCTGGATGGCGAGCTGGTCGACTCCGGCAATCGCGCCGGCTACCGGGAACAGCGGACCGGCAGCCAGCGAAGCCACATCACCGTTAGGCACCAACGCCGAGCCTCCCCGCACATCCACCTGGTTGCCCAACGGCCCCGTGTTCGAAACGGTTATGCTCCCGGTGATGGGAAAGAAGCCGTTGTTCGGCTCTGCCGCCACGCCATTGAGAAAAACGGTGACCATGCTTCCCGGCTGGGCGGGATTGCCACAGCCGTTCAGCGAGCCGTCGCTGTTCAGCGCGACTAGCGAGGCGAAGCCGCTGAACGTGACCGGTACGCAGTTCGGCGGCGGCACACTGGTATCGACGAACAGAGACGGGCTGCTCCCGGCGACGGCGAACGTCCGGGTTGCCGCGATCGAGTAGGCGCTCGCCGCATCCGGAGCGATGGAAACGGTCATCACGGTTTGCGGCGCGACCTCGAGCGGCTGCGCCACCTCGAACGGAACCTGCACGTTGATCTGACTCGAAGAGACATAGAGCAGCGGCGCCGGAACGCCATCGAACGTCACCTGCACGTTCCCCAGAGAAGTGGGAAGCAGAGTCTGGCCGGAAGCGGATCCCGTCACTCCCGTCTGCGGACCAAGCTCATAACCGAAAAGGGTCACGAGCTGGCCGGGCGCGACCGGGCCGATCAGCCCCAACGTGGCGGCGTCGGTGACGCAACTGAGCTGTGGGCCCGAGGGCGGCGCCGAAAGATCGAATGCGGCGAGGAACACTCCAGGGACCGCACGTTGCGCGGCAGCCTGGCTGAACACGACGCCGGGCGAAAGCGGGACGTCCGGAGATGCGCTGTCGCCGGCGAGCAGAATTCGGCCATCCGGTTCGACCGCCAGGGCCGGTAGCGCGCTTGACGACACGGTGGTGCTCAAGAGTTCGGTCGCGGCTAGGCTCCCATCCTGCGCGTTGAAACGCTGAACATACACGCTCGATGGCACGGTCGTTCCGTTGGGAAGACACGCGGCGGGGGTATTGCCAGCAGGCGGCGGAGTCCGGCCATACGCGCTGTAAGCCGGCCCGGTGAGCGAGTAGCCGCCCACCACCGGATTGCCGCCGGCATCGAGCGCCAGAGAGGTGCCGCCCTGCGGGACGGACCAAAGCAGCTTGGATCCGGTGGGGTCCAGCTTCGTCAGAAACAGACCGATTCGGCCGCCGGCGCCCGGCGTGACGGTGTAAGGATAATCTGTCGTCGTAGTGGTGGCTCCCGTTACGTACGTCGTCGCGGTTCCCGTAACATAGGCGTTCCCGGCGCTGTCCACCGCCAGACCAAAATTGTCTGCGCCGCTCGGTCCGGAAAGGTAGGTGGAGTAGAGCAACTGCGTCCCGTCGGCGCTGAGGTGCGTGACGTGTTGCGCGCTCGAAAAGTCGCATCCGAACATAGCCGGCAGACACTCGGGCGCAAACGTGGTTTGGTATGCGCCGGGCGTGGCGGGATAAGGATAAAGTCCGCCAGGCACGGTGCCGGCGAGGAAGATGTCGCCCTCCGGGCCGAGCGCGATCTGGCTTCCGGAGACCCCCAAGGAGGCGAACACGACCTTGGTCCCGGAGGGATCGAGTTTGACGACAAATAGATCGTCACTGAGGAACACGGCCGAGGTGGGAGTGTAGCTTTGCAGCCCGACGCCGCTGATGACGACACTGCCGCTGCTATCGACTGCGATTGCCGTGGGGTTCCCGGAGACGGCGCCGGCGAACAATGTTGCATACACAACCGCTCCGTTCGGGTCCAGCTTGATCGCGAACGGGACGGCCCCGATCGAACTGGACCCTCTGAAACCGGAAGTAACGGGAAAATCGTTCGATGTTGTATTGCCGGTGATGTAGGCGTTGCCTTGCGCGTCGACGGCCAGGCCCCCTGCCACGTCGCTGCCGCTGCCCAGATAGACGAAGTAGGTGGTTGTGGTAGCGTTGGGGTCGAAGCGGGCGGCGAAAAGACTCGTCGCGCGGCCCGGAATCGGGCTGTTCGTGACCGTCCCCAGGACGTAGATGTTGCCGGCTGCATCGTGGCCCATTCCCTGCAAGGAAGCATTGGCAAGCAGGAACGTGGAGAACGGAGCTGGAGCCGAAGCCACGGCTGGGCTGGCTATCAGGAATAACGCGGTGGCGACAAACGATACGCGGGCCGAGGCAATGCGCCACGGCCGGGAGCAACAGGGTAGCGGCAAAGGCCTGGTTTTCATCACTGGCGGATTTGCACCTCGCTTGCTAACCGGCAATCGAAGCACCATTTCCAGCCGTGGGACCTACGCCTGAGTGCCTCTCGGATTGCCATCGGTGCGGAGTTAGAATAGCGGCTGCCGCGACGCTCTATGAAGACCCACGCTCGCAGTTGCGATCGTCTCCGCCACGTGCGCGTTGGCTCTGAACGCATCGGAGCCGGGTCTCGAAAGCACCCCATAAGAGAGCGGCTCTGCGACGGCAATGTAATTCGAAAGAGGAGTTCCACGATGAAATCCTTAACGATTCTGAGCGCGACCTTGCTGGCGCTGTCCGCATCCGCGCCGGCGCAATATCAATACCCGTTTCAAGACCCGAAGCTCGACACGGAGAAGCGCATCGATAACGTGCTCTCACTGATGACGCTGGACGAAAAAGTGGCCGGCCTGGGCATGACGGGCGTGGCGGTTCCGCGGCTCGGTATTCGCGGGACGGCGTTCGGCGAAGCGCTTAGCGGCGTAGTCCTGGGCGGCCCGATGCAGGCGCTGATGTCGATTCTTCCCAACGTTCCGCCGGAGGCGAAGATGGTGTCACCCACCACACAGTTTCCGCAGGGCGTTGGCCTGGGGCGGACGTGGGACCCGGATCTGGTGCGCCAGGCGGGCGCGGTGATTGGGTCGGAGGCGCGCTACATTTTCGAAAACGGCAAGAACGGACGCGCGTTTCTGGTGCTGCTCACGCCCAATGCGGACCTGGCGCGCGATCCGCGCTGGGGACGCACGCAGGAATCCTACGGCGAAGATCCGTTCCTGGACGGAACGCTGGCGGTCGCGCTGATCCGCGGCATACAGGGCGACGATCCCAAGTACTGGCAGGCGGCCAGCCTGCTCAAGCACTTCCTGGCCAACAGCAACGAACACGGCCGTTACGGCTCGTCGTCGGATTTCGATGTGCGGCTGCTGCGCGAGTATTACTCGGTGCCGTTCCGCATGGGAATTGTGGACGGCGGCGCGCGCTCGTACATGGCTTCTTATAACGCGTGGAATCACGTGCCGATGACGGTGAATCCGATTCTCGAGAACATCACCGTGAAAGAGTGGGGCGTCGATGGCATCATCTGCACCGATGCCGGGTCGCTCGGCAACCTGGTGACCCAACACAAGGCCTACCCGAATTTGCACCAAGCCGCGGCGGCTTCCATCAAGGCCGGCATCAACATGTTCCTTACCTTCGTCGAAGACCCCAAAGCGGCTGTCAAAGGGGCGCTGGCGGACCACCTGATTACGGAAGCGGATATCGACGCGGTGCTGCGCGGCAGCGTGCGCACGGCGCTGCGGCTGGGCCTGCTCGATCCGCCGTCGGTGGTGCCGTATACGAAGCTGAAGGGCGCGCCCGACCCGGTGAATTCGCCGCAGCATAATGCGATCGCGCTGCGGGTGGCGCGCGAATCGGTGGTGCTGCTGAAGAACGCGGGGAGCTTCTTGCCGCTCGACCGGCGCGCCATCAAGACGCTGGCCGTGATCGGCCCGCGCGCCAACGAAGTGCTGGCGGACTTCTACGGGGGAGTGCCGCCATATGCGGTGACGCCACTAGCGGCCATTCGGGCCAAGGTGGGTCCGGGCGTGGAGGTCCGCCACGTGGTGGACAGCACCGGCGGAGCGGCGGTGAAAGCGGCGCAATCCGCCGATCTGGCAATCGTGGTGGTGGGCAACCATCCTACTTGCGGCCGGACGGCGCAGCAATTGATTCAGGGACTGATCGCAACTAGCGGCTGCGCGATTCCGAGCGAGGGCATGGAAGGCAGCGACCGGGAATCGCTCACGCTGGAACAGGAGGACCTGATCAAGGAAGTTTACCAGGCCAATCCGAAAACGGTGGTGGTGCTGGTTTCGAGCGCGCCCTATGCCATCAACTGGACCGAGCAGAACGTGCCGGCGATCATCCACATGAGCCACAATAGCCAGGAAGAAGGCAGCGCCATCGCCGACGTGCTGTTCGGCGATTACAACCCGGCTGGGCGGCTGGTGCACACCTGGCCCAAATCGATCGACCAATTGCCGCCCATGATGGACTACAACATCCGGCACGGCCGCACTTACATGTACGCCAAGGAGGAGCCGCTCTACCCGTTCGGATTCGGCTTGAGCTACACGACGTTTCGATACGCGAAGCTGCGCACCAGCTCACGAGCGCTGAAGGCCGGCGGCGAGATCACGGTTAGCGTGGACGTCACCAACACGGGCGCGCGCGATGGCGACGAAGTGGTGGAGTTCTACGTGCGGCACCTCGGCTCGAAGGTGGAGCGTCCGGCGCGCGAGTTGAAGGGCTTCGGCCGGGTCAACATTCCACGCGGGCAGACGCGAACCGTCTCGGTGCCCTTGAAGGCCGAGTCACTGGCCTATTGGGATGAGAGCCTGAATAAGTTCGTCGTGGAGCCGGAATCGGTGGAGATTCTGGCCGGCGCATCCTCGGCGGACATCAGACTTCGCAAGACGATTGAGGTGGGGCAGTAGGACAGGCGATCGGCTTCTGTCGCCTGTCTTCCGCCCGCGGCGGCAGGCCCCAAAGTGCGATGGCCCGCCCTACCTTATTGCGCTCAGTTCACTATCGTCAGCGGCACAGCCACTGGCGTTCCGAAGGGGCGCGTGTCGCTCGAAAACATCTGCGTCACGCCGGTCGAAGTGTCGAACAATTCGAGCGTCGGCATGATGGAGCAGAACGAAAAGGCCGGAATCATTGTCCCGCTTCCGGCAGGGATGGGCCCGCTGACGATCGGATTGGTCTTGACCACGCCGCGGATACCGAGGCGAAAGACGACCGTACCGGCGGGCAAATCGCTCAGCGTGAAAGTCAGCGAAGCCGCCGTGCCCGGCGCCAGGTTGGGCACCTGCATGGATTTCCGCACGGTGCCCTGCGCGTCG
Source organism: Bryobacteraceae bacterium (assembly GCA_036404395.1). Classification (GTDB taxonomy): domain Bacteria; phylum Acidobacteriota; class Terriglobia; order Bryobacterales; family Bryobacteraceae; genus Bog-375. The sequence goes on from DASWZP010000168.1 coordinate 10,286, forward strand.
AGGAACTGGAGCTCGACCGGGCAGGCGGCGGCCGTAGCGGTGGTGGTGGTCGCGGTGGTTGCGGCGACGGCGAAAAGGCCGCCCGTGTTGAGCACGTTCAATTGCGCCGTCTGCGAAGAGGGCGTGAAGCCCACTATGCCCGTGGTTACGGCGGATTCAAATGTTGGAGTGGTGGTGGTTTGCGCCGTGGTCAGGCCGGCGGAAATGAGAAGGGCCAACAGCACGCTGGTCCCCATCGAGTGATATTTCATGCGGACTCCTTATTCGAATGGAGCTCGGGGGACGCGGGCAGCCCGTGACTCTCAGCATACTCCAACCCGGGCCGAAGCGAAAGGTCGCGGTGCTTTGTGGCGATTCTTCGCAACGCGGGCCCGGGTGTAAGGTTGCGACTGGGGTTCGCAGGCCGGGGGCCTGCGGCACTAGCGGACCAGCGTTTGCACCACTCTCGAAGTTAACTGGTCGAAGGTGAGGATCTCGTAAACCGAGGGGTCCGACATGATGCGCGCCACCAGCGCGGCGTGCATGGCGTGGCCGGCGCGCTCGGCGATTACGTGGCCGAGCAGCGGCTTGCCGAGCAGCGCCAGGTCGCCAATCAGATCCAGCGCTTTGTGGCGGCAGCATTCGTCCACGGCGCGCAGCCCCGCCTGGTTCATCACGCCGCCGTTCGAGAAGCACACCGCGTTATCGAGCGACGCGCCGCGAATCAGGCCCATGTCGCGCATCTGCGCCAGGTCCTTTTCCCAGCCGAAGGTGCGCGCGAAGGCCAGCTCGGAAGCGAAGCGCGCCGGCGTCACTTCCATCTCGAGCGATTGGCGGCCCACCGGCTCGGGATAACTGGTGTCGCAAGTCAGGCGAAAGCTGTCGGCGGGCAGGATACTGATCCGCTTTCCCTTATCTTCCACCGAAATCGGCCGGCGGATGCGCAGGTACTTGCGGCGGCGGCGATAATGCTGGATTCCGGCCTCCTCGATCATCCGCACGAACGGCAGCCCGCTGCCATCCAGAATCGGCACCTCCAGGTTGTCGATCTCGACGTAAGCGTTGTCGATGCCCATGGCGTAGAACACGCTCAGCAGGTGTTCAGTGGTGGAGATGAGAACGCCTTGGCGCATCAAGCTGGTGGCATAACTGACGCGCGCGACGTGGCGCCAACTCGCCGGGATCGCGAAATTCTCGAGGTCCGTGCGCAGAAAAACAATGCCGGTTCCAGCGGGCGCGGGCACCACCCGGATTTGCACCGGGACACCGCTGTGCAGACCTACCCCCCGCGCTTCCACCGGGCGGCGAATGGTCGTCTCAAACCGCAAAGGATCTCCTCTTGCGCATTAGCCTTACGTCAAATAGTACTGGCACGCCAAAACCCGAACCATATATGATTGATTGCAAAAGGGCAGATTAGGTTACACTGTGTCGAATTCGCGACACTTTGCATTCGGTTTGTGGTGCAAACGCCGCGGCAAGGTAGCCGGTAGGGCCGACGAAAAGACCAAGACCGCCGACGTTACCCGATAGTATGATGGGCCAAGTGCCAGGCGAGCGGCTTTTCCTCATCGACGCGTTCGGCTTCATCTTTCGCGCCTATCACGCCCGCGCGCGCAGCGCGGCTCCTCCCATGCGCACGTCCACCGGGCTTTCCACGGAGGCGGTCTACATCTTCAACAACATGCTCCGCAAGCTGACGCGGGAATACCAGCCGACACACATTGCGGCCGTGTTCGAAAGCGGCGAACCGACCCATCGCCTGGAAGAGTTCGCCGAGTACAAGGCCAACCGCGCGGAAACGCCTCCCGATCTGCTGGAGCAAATCCCGCACGTGCGCCGGCTGCTGGAAGCGATGCGCATCCCGGTGCTCGAATATCGCGGCTATGAAGCCGACGATGTGATCGGCGCTATTGCACGGCGTATCGAAGCGGCAGGCGTGGAGGTGGTGATCGTATCCAGCGACAAGGACATGATGCAACTGGTTACCGACCGCGTCTCGATGCTCAACCCGGCCAAGGACGACGAATGGTACGGCCCGGCAAAGGTGAAGGAATTCCTGGGAGTGGAGCCGGCGCAGGTGGCCGATCTGCTGGCGTTGAAGGGCGATGCGGTCGATAACATTCCGGGCGCGCCGGGAATCGGCGACAAGGGCGCGCGCGACCTGATCTCGCAATTCGGATCGGTGGAAGCGGCCATCGCGCATGCCGCCGAGGTGCAGCGGAAAGCGTACCGCGAGAGCTTGCAAAACAACGTCGATCGCATTCGGATGAGCAAGCGGCTCGCGACGATTGAGACCGATGTGCCGATCGAGTTTTCGATTGAATCGGCCGCCGCGCGGACCGCCGATCCGGCGCTGCTGAAAGCGGTTTACCAGGAGATGGAGTTCCACAGCCTGCTCAAGGAGCTGGGACCGGCGGAAGACACACGGACGCACGACTACGCCGCGTTCGCGGATCGAGACGAGCTGCGCGGGTGGCTGGCTGAAGTGCCGCGCGATGCGCCGGTCGCGGTGGCCATCGCCAAATCGGGCGAGGGTGAACTGGCGCTGGACGCGATCGGACTGGCTTGGAAGCCAAGCGAAGCGCGCGCGGCAACGGGCGACCTGGTCGAAGCGCTCAAGCCCTGGCTGGAAGACGCGCGCGCGCCGAAGATCGCCTGCGACGTGAAAGCGGCGTTGCTGGCGCTGGAGGAAATGGGAATCGCGGGCGCCGGGTTCGAGCACGACGTGATGCTGTACGCGTTCCTCTTGGAAGCCGATCCGGCGGGGTGTTCGCTTGAGGAACTGGCGCGCCGGCGGCTCGATCTCAAGCTCGGCGCAGCGCCCGAACAGCACGCCGGTATCATTCTCGAACTCTATGGCCAACTGGAAGCGGCCATCGACGCGCGCGGCTTGCGCGACTTGTACTCGACCATCGAATTGCCGCTGGCGCGCGTGCTCGAGCGCATGGAACGCAACGGCATACTGATTGACCGGACTGAATTGCAGCGGCTTTCGACCATGATGGAAGGCGAGATTGCGCGGCTCACCGAGCGGATTCACACACTGGCGGGCAAGCCATTCAACATCAGCTCACCGCAGCAGTTGGGGCGCGTGCTGTTCGAGGATTTGAACCTGCCGGCGCCGGTGAAATACGGCAAAGGCAAGGTTGTCTCGACGGCTGCCGACGTGCTGGAGACGCTGGCGCCGGATCACGAAATCGTGCGCCTGGTGCTCGAATACCGGCAGCTCACCAAGCTCAAAGGGACGTATGTGGATGCGCTGCCTCTGCTGGTGGACGCGCGCGACGGCCGCCTGCACACCAGCTTCAATCAGGCCGGCGCGGCGACGGGGCGGCTTTCGTCGTCGAATCCAAACTTGCAGAACATTCCGGTGCGTACCGAATTGGGCCGGGAAATCCGCGCGGCATTCGTTCCCCGCCCCGGCTGGAAGCTCATCACCGCGGATTATTCGCAAATCGAGCTGCGCTTGCTGGCGCATTTCTCGGGCGATCCGCTGCTGGTCCAGTCATTCCGCGACGGCGAAGACATCCACACGCGGACGGCGTCCGAAGTGATGGGCGTGCCGCCGCTGATGGTCACCCCCGAGGCGCGGCGCGATGCCAAGGCGGTCAACTTCGGCATTGTGTACGGCATCAGCGCTTTCGGCCTGGCGGCGCAGTTGGGCATCTCGCGCGGCGAGGCGGAACGTTATATTCGCGGGTATTTCGAGCGTTATGCCGGCGTGCGCCGGTTCCTCGACGAGACCATCGCGGCGGTGCGCGCGTCCGGCGTCACGCGCACGCTGTTCGGCCGCGAGCGGCCCATCCCCGATATGAACAGCCGCAACCCAAACGCCCGCGGCTTCGCCGAGCGCACCGCGGTCAACTCGCCGCTGCAAGGCACCGCGGCGGACCTGATCAAGCTGGCCATGGTGCGCGTCGAGGCCGCGCTTGAAAGCGGCGGGTATCGGTCCGCGATGCTGCTGCAAGTTCACGACGAACTGGTTTTCGAATGCCCGCCCGAAGAGGTGCAAGCGGTGTCGAAGCTGGCCAAACGCGAGATGGAGGGCGTGCGCGAGCTGGCGGTGCCGCTGGTGGTGGATATCGGGGTGGGCGACAATTGGCGGGATGCGAAATAGGTAGGGCACGCTTTAGCTTGCCAACTTTCATTGATTTTAGGGCAAGCTAAAGCATGCCCTACCTGTCCGGGGCGTCCCGCAAACGGACACACGCGGGCCTCGCGCCGCGCGCGCGGCGCCCGTAATCATGGCTCGCGGGAGTGGCGACTGGCGTGCCCTTCACCTCGGGCGGTAGCTTTGCGCTATCAATAGAATGGAATGAAAGTCGACGAAGACCGCAGGCCATCGATCCTGATTGCCGACGATCAGGCGGACGTGCTGGAAGCGCTCCGCCTGTTGATCAAAGCCGAAGGCTACGTGGCGGAAGCCGTCACCGCTCCCGCCGCCGCTCTTCATGCCATTGAAGCGCGCGACTTCGACGCCGTGCTGATGGACCTGAATTACACGCGCGACACGACCTCCGGCCAGGAGGGGCTGGAGCTGCTGGAGCGCATTCTGAATCTGGACGCCGCGCTGCCGGTGATCGTAATGACCGCCTGGGGGTCGGTGGAGCTGGCGGTGGAGGCGATGCGCCGCGGCGCGCGCGATTTCATCCAAAAGCCGTGGGACAACGCGCGCCTGTCGGCGATTCTCAAGACGCAGATCGAGCTGGGCCGCGCGCTGCGCAAGGGGCAGCGGCTGGAGGAAGAAAACCGCGCCCTGCGCGCGGAGCGCTTTCCGCAGTTGATCGCGCAGTCCGCCGCCATGCGGCCGGTGCTGGACATGATTTCGCGGGTTGGGCCATCGGATGCCAACGTGCTCATCACCGGAGAGAACGGCACCGGCAAAGGCCTGGTGGCGCAGACGCTGCATTCGAGCTCGCTGCGCTCGACGCGCCCGCTGTTGACGGTCAATACCGGCGGCCTGGCGGAAGGCATTTTCGAAAGCGAGCTATTCGGCCACGTGAAGGGCGCGTTCACGGATGCCAAGACCGACCGCGTGGGCCGTTTCGAAATGGCCGATGGTGGCACGCTGTTTCTGGACGAGATCGCCAACATCTCGCAGGCGCTGCAAGGCAAGCTGCTGCGCACGCTCGAAACCGGCGAGTTCGAGCGGGTGGGATCGTCGAAGAGCCGGCGGGTGGACGTGCGGGTGTTCTCCGCCACCAACGCCGATCTGCACGCCGCGGTGGACGAAGGGCGCTTCCGCCAGGATCTGCTGTTCCGGCTCAACACGATCGAGCTGCGCCTGCCGCCCTTGCGCGACCGGCGCGAGGATATTCCGCCGCTGGCCGCGCACTTTCTGCGGCAGCACGCCGGGCATTACCGCAAAGCCATCAGTCTGTTCGACGAAGGGGCGATGAAAGCGCTGCTGGCGCACACCTGGCCGGGCAACGTGCGCGAGCTGGATCACGCGGTGGAGCGCGCCGTGCTGATGGCGGAAGGCGAGACCATACGCGCCACGGACCTGGGCCTGCGCGGCGTGCGCGAGGCCTCGCTGCGCCTGGAGGAGATGAGCCTGGAGGACGTGGAAGCGCTGCTCATCAAGAAGGCGCTGGCGCGCTTCAACGGCAATGTGAGCCACGCCGCAAACGCGCTCGGCCTGAGCCGCAGCGCGCTGTACCGGAGGCTGCAGCGGTACGGGCTCTGAGCCCCGGCCGCGCCTGACTGACCATGCCGCGCACCGATAAAGGCTCCCGGCTCGGCTACGAAAACCGCATCATGATGCTGGCCGTGATGGCGGCCCTGCCGGCGTCGGTCTGCGCGCTGGTGTTGCTGTGGAGCGGCGGCTACCAGTCGCGCACCGAGTGGACGCTGACGGTGGTGATCGTGGGCGCCTGGCTGGGCTTCGCGGCGGCACTGCGCGAGCGCGTGGTATTCCCCATGCAGACGCTGGCCAACCTGCTGGGCGCGTTGCGCGAAGGCGATTTTTCGATACGCGGCCGCTCGCCGCGGCGGGACGACGCGCTGGGCGAGGTGATGCGCGAAATCAACACGCTGGGCGTCACCTTGCGCGAGCAGCGGCTGGGAGCGATGGAAGCCACCACGCTGCTGCGCACGGTGATGCGGGAAATCGACGTCGCCATTTTCGCGTTTGACGAACACGCCCGGCTGCGCCTGGTGAACCGCGCCGGGGAGCGTCTGCTGGATGCGCCCACCGAGCGGCTGCTGGGCCAGTCGGCGGCGGAGTTGCATCTCGATCAATGCCTGGAGGGACCGCCGCAGGCCATGTTGCAGGCCGCCTTCCCCGGCCGCGCCGGGCGCTGGGGCATGCGCCGCACGCGCATTCGCGAGCGCGGGCTGCCGCTCGAGCTGGTGGTCATTTCCGACCTCACCGAGGCGCTGCGCGAACAGGAATTGCAGGCCTGGCAGCGGCTGGTGCGGGTGCTCGGCCACGAGTTGAATAACTCGCTGACGCCGGTCAAATCGATCGCCGGCAGTCTCGAAAGCATTCTGGCGCGCGATCCGCTGCCCTCGGATTGGAAGGAAGATGTGACGCGGGGGCTGGGAGTCATCCACTCGCGTTCCGACAGCCTGACGCGATTCATCAGCGCCTATGCGCGGCTGGCCAAGCTGCCGCGCCCGCAATTGCAGCCGCTCGATGCCGGCGATTGCGTGCGCAGGGCGGTCAGCCTGGAGACACGGGTCGCGGTGGATGTAAAGGGAGGCCCTGCCGTCAGTATTCAGGGCGATCCGGACCAGTTGGAACAGGTGCTGATCAACCTGCTGCGCAATGCGGCCGATGCGGCGCTCTCGACCGGCGGCGGCGTGCGCGCCGGCTGGAAGAAAGACGGCGGGATGGTGGAGATTTGGATAGAAGACGATGGCCCAGGCCTGTCCGGCACGGCGAACCTGTTCGTGCCCTTCTTCACCACCAAGCCCGGTGGATCGGGGATCGGGTTGGTGCTGAGCCGGCAGATCGCCGAAGCCCACGGCGGCGAGTTAGCGCTGGAGAACCGCGAAGGCGCGACGGGGTGTATCGCGAGGCTGCGGCTGCCAGGGTAGAGGGGGGCAAACGTTCATTTCGGAGTTTCGTAGCCCGAAAATCCGGAGGCGCCCCGAAGGGCAGATAGTCGCTCTTTCAGGAGGTCCACAACATGACCGAAAGAAACTTGACACCACGCTTAACAGGTACGTCTGTACCAACTGCAATGCGCACGTGAGCCACACTGACGCCACCTGTCCCAACTGTCGGGAGATCTTCCCAGAACCAACCAAAACAAAATTGAACACAATGGACCAACAGTATTATGAGGGGATCAAGACCGGAACACCAACAGCACAGCGCCCGTTTGACCCTCACACAGATGTTTCGGAAGACGCCCGGTACATCGCTCGACACGTCGCAGCGCACCTGTGGGCTATTTTCGTAGGGCTGCCTGTGGCCGGTCTGCTGCTTTACGCTTTTGTGCACGTCGCTACGCGCTAGACCATGCGCACGCTGATGCGCTAGGCCCACAGCCGAACCGTTTCAGCGGAGTTCGTCTCCGAGTACCGGCGGGTTTCCGCGGCCGGCGCGTTTGAGAAGCCGCTTAGCCCTCGCCACATCGCCGCGTTGTCCACGCTCGCTGAAGTACCCTTCGGTTCGCAGGGCTGATAGCTTCTCGGCCACTGCCACATTGATGAACTGGTTGAGCGCCACACCCTCGGATTCGGAAACACGACGCGCCTCTTCCAGTATTGACTCCTGTAGACGTAACGCAACGTTACTTCTTCTCATGTTTTCGAACCTCGATCCAGGCATCGCCTGGCCGCATCACTCGAATCCCGAACCTGCGAGCGGCGTCGGCCAGGTGGCGGACATTGAATGTGACCAGCCAGTCGGCCCCACCGTTGACCGCGGTTTCCAGCACCATCTCGTCCGCGGGATCTTTCAGGCGCGGGCGCCACAGAAACCAGAGGTGCACCGGATCCGCCACCTTCACCAGAGCATCGAGCACCTGATTCATCTGCCGCGACGTCAGGCCACTAGCGTCAAGGTGCTCCGGCCGTGTTAGAACCGCTGCGTACTCGACAATCAAGGGGACCGAAGCGAGAACCACAAATGTGCGATCCAAAGCGCCCAGCAGCAATCGTCTTGAGGCCCCTTGGTCGCTTCGCAGAGCGGCTACAAGCACGTCGGTATCGAGGACCAGCCGCAGGAACCACCTCCGAATAATGATATCACATGCGATAGGACAATTGTGGACACCGCTCCGCCGTGGGCACCAAGAACCGATTGTCGGAGGGGCCCTCTAACATGCGCTGCCTAGGTTTAGCCGTTCATTCGGTTGCACTACAAAAACAGTCCAGGCTCGACGCGGAAGAGCTGGCCCAGCTTTCGCGCTTGCGGCGCGCTGATGGCTCGCTTTCCGGTCAGGGCCTCATGCACGTGGCTGCGCTGTCCGAAAATTGCCTTGAGGTCGGCTGCCGTCTTTCCGGAGTGCTCCAAGAGGAACTGCAGCTTTTCGGCAGGGGTGCTATGGTCGGGCGGGAGTGCGTGCCGGCGGTCGTAGTCTTCGACCAGCAGGGCAAGCAGGCGCAGGAGCCTGGTTTCTGCCACCGAGCGGGCGCGGCCTTTGCCGACCAGGTCGGCGAATCGCCGGGCCATCAGATCATACTGCGCTTTCGTCTCGATCGCCTGGGGCAGAATCTCGGTCAGCAGTTTCTCGTATGTAGCGGCCGGCATGGCTATAAGTCCTCCCTGTCATATTCCCGATGGGTCAGAATGGCCTGAATCACAAACAACTGTTCCTCGAAGTCGACGCGCGCGATCAAACGGTATTTGTTTCCGCCGATGTTGAAGATCAGCGTGCCGGTGGCTGGTGCGTAATCGGTGGCCGGAAAGGTTGCTTTGACTGCCGGAAAATGCGGCCAAACGGCGTTGCGGACTACGGTAACAAACCGCTCGAGAGGCTTACGGGAGGCTGGGTGTTTCTTGGCGAATCCTGCGATGACAGCCCCACCGAAAACCTTCACGCTTCGATGTTCCCAGTTTTGGGAACGATTGTCAAGGGGCCGATGCGCGGACAGGCTCGGAAGCCTTCGCAGGCCGGGGGTTTGCGCCACGGCAGTCCGATCACGGTGTCACAGAAGATGACATGCTTCTGTTGCCGGAGTAGGCGGTCATGGCTCCGCGTATCTCATCGAAGAGTCCTTGCACACGATTCAGCCGAGCCTCGACGAGCGATGATTCCCGGAGGTCGCACGCAATCTCAAGTTCATGACAAGCCTCGGCTACCTCGTCGGCTCCCATCTGCCAGGCGCTGCCTTTAATGGTGTGGGCTTCAGAGCGGATGTTCGGGAAGTTGGAGGCTGCCAAGGCTCGACGCATTTGCTCCACTCGATCATTGGTATCTCTGCCGAAAGCATCGATCAGCCTGCCGATCAAGCCATCATCCCTGGCTGCCGCTTCCAGCAGCACTGCCGGTGGCGACCAAGCTTGCCGGGTTGAGCACGTGCACTCTGACGTCAGGCCAATTGATGGTTGGGGAGGGATCATAAACCATCCTCCTAATCCGAGCGTTGCACCTAGCGGACCTCTTTTTCAAGTGTCAGTTCGGCAACACCGGCTTGTAATGCTAACTTTGGTGAATCCACGGCTAGCCTGGTCATGACCGGAAGTGTCGGGGTCAACATTGACTCGGAGCTCTATTTCAGCGATAGGCTAAAGAGGAGTTGAGTTGCACCATTCTGCGTCGTCAGAATTGGCGCCTCCCACTGCGAATACTGTAGGTCGGGGGTGATCATGAACGCGTATGCGTTGGTGCTGAAGCCGTTCCATCCCGCGCGCGAGCGGATTGAGGGGCGCCTGGCGTCGAGGCGGACCAGACGTTTCCAGGCGGGTGTGATTGCGGTAGCCATGCTGGCCGCCAGTTCTTGTATCGGCCGGCACGCCGCCGCCCCGCTCGAGCGCATCGAACAGGTCGCGGCCCTGCCGTTTCAGGTCGCCGACCACCGCGTGCCGGTACACCTGAAGGGCTGGGTCACTCTTTCGGATCCTACCACCAACCTGGTGTTCCTGGAAGACGGTACCGGCGCCGCCCGGGTGACTCTCCCCTTTATGAACCTCGACCCCAGACCGGGCAACCTGATGGAGGTCATCGGCGAAGTGACCGAAGGAGGTCCCGCGCCTGCAATTGTCGCCAGCGACGCCACGCTTTTAGAAGGTGCCCACGAACCGCACGCTCTGCCCATCCAGGTCGCGGACCTTACTGCCGGCCGCACCGGCTTCCGCTATGTAGCCGTAGAAGGCGCTTTTCGCTCCCGGCGCCAGGAACGCTCGGGTGACGGTGTCATCCGAGTGGGCTCGGGCGCAACGGTGTTCGAGGCTTACATCGCCGCGAAGGATCTGCCAGATCTCAGCGGCAAAATCGGCGCCCGCATCCGGGTGCGCGCGGTGGCCAATCTGAGCCGTGACATTTACGGCCGCACCGCGCGTGTCCGCGTGTGGATCCCACGGAGCACGGACCTTGAAGTCCTCGCTCCGCCTCCCCAAAGCATCCCCGTTCAGACCATTCGCGAGGTGGTTGGGTTGCCCCGGAATTCGCTGGCCGAGCGGATGGTTCACATCCATGGCAGCATTCGGTCAGAGGGCGTGCGCGAGGAACTGCGATTTTCCGATGGCAGCGGCTCCATCCGCATCCGGCAGGCCCCCAACGGAGTATTGCCAGTCGGGGAGGTGGTCGACGTGGCCGGCTTTGCCGAACTCGAGGGGGGCGAGCTCAAAATCACCGACGCCAAACTGGCTCAGGTGACTCCCCGACCCCATCCCGCGAGCGGCCGGATCATCACCTCCGTGGCCGAAGTTCACGCCCTCAGCCCGGAAGAGGCCGGGAGCGCCATTCCCGTTCACGTCCGGGCCACGGTCACTTACATCAATCCCGCGACCACGACCTTGTTTGTGCAGGATCAGACTGGTCCCACTTACGTGTATGCCGCGCGGATCCGCGAGTTCAAGGTGCAGGCAGGCGATGTGGTCGATCTGTCCGGTTTCACGACACCAGGTCAGTTCGCGCCGAGCATCTCCGCTGCTTGGGCGGAACGCGTCTCCTCATCTCCCATGCCGGCGCCGGCGCCGGTCGCCTTCGATAACCTGCTTTCCGGAAAGATGGATAGCGCCTGGGTTCAGACCGAAGGCATCGTGCAAGGCGTGGAAACCCAGCGCGGCACGTTGGAAGACAAAGTTTCGGTGCAATGGGGAGATCACCAGTACTTGCTCCTCGTCCACAATCCGGATGCTCACCCCCTGCCGCCGCCGGATAGCCGCGTCCGCGTGCAGGGTGTTTGTGCGTCGTTGTTCAATGCCAGGCGGCAGATCGTCGGCATTCAGATTTACGTGCCTTCGCCTGAGTTCGTGCGCCTGTTGGAGCCCGGTCCGGATCCGGCCACGCTGCGGCCGCGCCCGATCGATGAGCTTCTCCGGTTCTCGTTTGCCGATTCGCCGGGGCACCGCATGCGAATTCGCGGCGTGGTCACCCTGGCCAGCCCCTCCGGCCCGTCGTATGTCGAAGATAGCGGGGCCGGCGTCAAGATCGTCAACCATACGCGCATGGACCTCCGCCCCGGCGACGTGGTGGACGTACTCGGCTTCGCGCACCCCGGCTCTTTCAGCCCGGAAATGCGGGACGCGCAGGTCTCGCTCGTCGAACGGGGACCGGCACCATCGCCGCCATCCATTACCGTGGACGAGGCCTTGGAAGGTGGCTACGATTCCAGGTTAGTCAGCATCGATGCCGCCGTTGTCGACCAGATCAAAAGCACCAGCCAGAATGACGTGATGCTCCAGGCGGGCGGTAAGTTGTTCAACGCCACCTTGGATCACGGGAGGATGCCGCCGCTGGACCGGGGCAGCATCGTCCGTATGACCGGCGTCTGTTCGGTTGTGGCCGAGGGCAATCTCGCCTATCACATCCCGAAGTCTTTCAGCCTCGTGCTGCGCAGCGCCGGGGATATCGCCGTGGTCCGGTCGGCGCCCTGGTGGACCATCGGCCGCCTGTTGGCCGTGCTTGGCTCGATGGCGGCCTTGCTGCTGGTTGTTCTGTCCTGGGTGGCCGTGCTGCGACACAAGGTCGCCCTACAGACCGCGGTGATCCGCAAGAAACTGCAACAGGAAGAACTGCTCAAGCACGCCGCCGAGGAGGCCAGCCGGACCAAGAGCGAGTTTCTGGCCAACATGAGTCATGAGATCCGGACGCCCCTGAACGGCATCCTGGGGTTCGTCGGGCTGATGTCGGAAAGCGAGCTGACCGGCCCGCAACGGGAGCACAACGAAGCCGTGCGCGCGTCGGCCGAGAACCTGCTTGCAGTCATCAACAATATTCTGGATTTCTCTCGCGTGGAAGCGGGCCGGATCGAACTGGAATCGGTGGATTTTTCGATCCGCAAGTGCGTCAAGGCCGCAGTGGTTACCGTCGAGCCGCTGCTCGCCGAAAAGGGTCTGGTGACCGCGGTTGAGTTCGATGACGACGTGCCGGACTGGGTCCGGGGCGACCCCCATCGGCTGCGTCAGATCCTTCTCAATCTGTTAGGCAACGCGGTGAAGTTCACCGTGGCTGGCGGCATCACGGTGCGCGTGTCGCTGGCTCCGGAACAAGACGGCGCTACGGCTGGCTCCGATCGCGCTCCGGCGCCTCGGCAGATTCAGTTTGCGGTTTCCGACACGGGCATTGGCGTCCCCGAGTCACAACGGGAGCTGATCTTCCAACCTTTCCGGCAGGCTGACGGGTCGGTCACCCGGCGTTTTGGAGGTACCGGCCTCGGTTTGGCCATCTCCCGGAAGCTGGTCGACATGATGGGGGGAAGAATGTGGCTGAAGAGCGCGGAGGGCCAGGGCAGCACTCTCCTCTTCACGGCGCCGCTTCCGCCGGGGAAGAGCCCGGCCGAAAGCGAGGAACGCGTCGTCGCAGCCAGGAGCCCATCGTCCGCGGAGCAGCCGCCACGTCAGCCCCTCTCCATCCTGGTCGCGGAAGATAACATCGTCAATCAGCTCCTGATGCGGACCCTCCTCGAGAAGCGCGGGCATCGCGTGACTGTAGTTGGAAATGGAGCCGATGCGCTGGCGGCTTGGCGCCAGGATCGCTTCGACTGCATTCTGATGGACATTCAGATGCCGGAGATGGACGGATACGAGGCCACCCGCCGCATCCGGGCCGAGGAGTCGGGAAAGGGAGCGCACACCACCATCATCGCGTTGACCGCCTACGCCATGAAGGGAGATCGCGAGAAGTGCTTGCAGGCCGGTTTGGATTCCTATATCTCCAAACCGATTCAAACGGGGGCACTGGACACTGCGTTGGCACACGTCCCCGTTCGCCAGGACTTGACCACCGTTTGAACGCTTTGGCGCGCCAAAGCAATTAAGTTACGAGGTACCACAGAAAAGGGTACGAGCACATGAAAGACCTTGAGAGTTCTTACACCACTTTGTGGTCAGCCCCCCTGGTACCGGAGCTGGTACCCGAGTGGTACCTCATCGCCGTTTGTAGAGGTATCAGGCCTTCTTGGATTGATCTAAGCTCTAATCGCGGCTCTCTATGTAACAGGTCGGGATGACTTACTCAGAAGTTAGACCGACAGGACCCATCATGCACATCCTGGTGGCAGAAGACAACTTGGTTTTTCAAACGGTGTTGCAGTCCATGCTAACGCAGTGGGGCTATGACGTGGTGGTGGCGAGCGATGGAGAGGAAGCATGGTGCCGGCTGCAACCCGACGAGGGCCCGCGGCTCGCGATTCTCGATTGGGTGATGCCGGGTATGGATGGCATCGAGGTGTGCCGCCGGGTGCGCGCCAGCAACCGCCTGCACTATACTTATATCCTGATTCTCACTGCAAAGACGGGCAGCGAAGATCTCGTCACCGCCATGGAGGCTGGAGCCGACGATTACGTTACCAAACCGTTCAAGTCCGCTGAACTGAGGGCCCGTCTGCGAGTGGGCTGCCGGGTTCTCGAATTGCAGGAGAGACTCCAGTTGGGCTGTCAGCCTTTGGTCCTCGCTCCTGACACAAGGGGCGAAGTTAAGAGCGCCTGAGCGACTCAATTTGTCACTGCACGCCACAATCTCGCCGTAGGACGGAGAGGGAGGAGTCAGCTCGATTGAGAAACGGCTTCCTATGGCGCTGCTCTGACCGGGATTGGGGCCGACTGCAACGGCCGTGCCAAGGCGAGATTTCACTCTCGCACTAGCGCGATTGTAGCACCAGCAAAAAGTGGATACCCAGTTTTGACGAGGGCGTAATCGCGCGAAACTCCGCGCCACCGATTTGTCGCGCTGCAATGACAAGCAGACCAGGACCCTGATATCGTTGGTCTACTATCGTTAGTAGTGCTAAGAGCAGTCTTGCAACCGACGGGGATCGGTCATATCGTTGGACCAGCCCCGTGTGCCCACATGGGCCTACGGAGCCGCTTGGCCCCTAGCTGCCACCGTGGCTAGGTTTTACCGTCGGGCTGGGTTACCGGACGCTTGACCGACGCGGAAGGACGCCGGCTCTGGTCAACCGCGCCGGGCACGATCGAAGACAAGAGAGAGGCTGCAAGTTAGCCATGGCCAGGCGAGAAGCTGAGGCGCGACTGCCGGGGAGGGCGACGGACCCTGGTGTGCGTTCCTCTTCCCTCATCATCGCCGCGATTATAATGCTGGCGGGCGGCGGACCCTCGGGCCTTTGCCGGGCACAGGCGCAAGGAACGCTGCCGGTTCTCACCCAGGCGGCTCAAGTCCGCGCCCTCACCTCCAGGGAAGCCCAGCGCCAGTATCCGATCCGGCTGCAAGGTGTACTGACCTACTACATGCCCGAACTACGTCTGACATTCTTTCAGGACTCCACGGCGGGCATATACGTCAACATTCTGGAAACGCCACCGGTGGCGCACACCGGAGATCTGGTCGAGGTCCGTGGGGTGTCCGGGGCTGGGTTTTTTGCGCCGGAGGTCGAACGCCCTGCGATACGCGTGCTCGGCAAATCGCCGCTGCCGCCGGCTCGCCGTGTTGCGCTGGAAGACTTGCTCAGCGGTGAGCAGGACAGTCAGTTTGTCGAAGTGAGTGGCATTGTACGCTCAGCGCGGATGGAGAGCATGATATTAGCCCACAGGCAAGAAGGCCTTCCGGCGCTGGCACTTGTCGTGGCGAGTCACCGGAACAAGTTCAAGGCATGGATCACCGGCTTTGACCGGACTGCCGATTATGCGTCTCTGGTGGATGCGCGCGTCGCCGTGCGCGGAGCCTGTGGAGCGCTGTTCAATGAGAAGCGGCAATTAATTGGAATCCAACTGTTCGTGCCGGGCAGGGAGCAGGTGCAAATCGAAGAAGCCGTTCGTGGGGACCCTTATGCGCTCCGGGCGCTCCCAACCGGCAACTTGATGCAGTTCACGCCGGAAACGATGTCGGGTCACAGGATTCGGGTACAAGGAGCCGTGACTCTCGACGAACCGGGCCGGTTCCTCTACATCCAGGACGCATCCGGTGGCGTCAGGGTAGTGAGCTCGCAAAGCGAAGGCGTGCGGATCGGCGACAGTGTCGATGCGATCGGATTCCCCACCGCCGGGCAGTACGCACCAGTTCTGGAAGATGGCGCCTTCAAGCGGATCGGCGCCGCTACGGCGCCCGCGCCGGTGGATTTGACACACGCCAGCAGGTTGACCGGCGACCACGACGCCGAACTGATTCGGATCCAGGGCACATTGTTGGGCCGCTCGGTGCAAGATGACGATCTCGTGCTGGCAATGGAGACGAACGGCGCCACCTTTACCGCCTTGTTGAGCAACAACGGCTCCAGCACCCGGGCGCGGTCCATTCCGGTCGGCAGCCGACTGAACATAACGGGAGTGTGGTCCGTCGAAACCGATGAGTTGCGCAGAGCGACGTCTTTTCGTGTGTTACTTCGCTCCGCGGCGGACATCGCCGTGATCGAGTTGCCATCGTGGTGGAGCGCTACGCGCGTTGTTGTGCTGCTGGGAGCGCTGGCGATCATCATTACCGTGAGTTCCCTGTGGGTGATCGTTTTGCGCCGCCGCGTGCATGCGCAGACGGCCGCATTGCGCTCGCAGGCCGCCGAGTTGTCCCGCTCCAATGCCGAACTGGAGCAGTTTGCTTACGTGGCTTCCCATGACTTGCAGGAGCCCCTGCGGATGGTCTCGAGCTATACCCAACTGCTGGCCCGGCGCTACCAGGGCCAATTGGGCGAGGATGCCGACGAGTTCATTGCGTTTGCGGTTGACGGGGCGAAGCGCATGCAAGCTCTGATTAACGACCTGCTGGCGTATTCGCGGGTGGGGACGAAGGGCGGTGAATTGCGCCTTACCGATGCGGAGGCCGCGTTCTCGAGCGCCCTGGTGAATGTGCGAGCGGCCATCGAAGCCAGCGGCGCGGTGATTCGGCATTCCCCGCTGCCCACCGTCTATGCCGATCCGGTCCAGCTCGTTCAGGTGTTTCAGAACCTGCTGGGAAACGCAATCAAGTTTCACGACAGTGCGCCACCCGAAATCGGGGTTGCCTGCGAAGACGCTCCCGAAGAGTGGTGTTTCTCCGTTTGCGACAACGGTATCGGGATTGACCCGAAGTATACCGACCGGATATTTCAGGTCTTCCAGCGCCTGCACACCAGGAAAGATTACCCGGGCACGGGGATTGGGCTGGCGATCTGCAAGAAAATCGCGGAGCGTCACGGAGGCCGGATATGGGTAGCGTCGCAGCCCGGCCAAGGCGCCACATTCCATTTCACGATTCGCAAGAACGGAGAACACACACGGTGACGAGCCAGGCGACGAGATCGATTGAGGTGCTGTTGGTGGAAGACAATCCGGGCGATGTTCGTTTGACGATGGAGGCCATGCGGGAGAGCAAGGTACTCGTCAATCTCAGCGTTGCGCCGGACGGGGAAGAGGCGCTCGCGTTTCTCCGGAAACAGGGCGCATACCAGGGGGCGCCGCGCCCCGATCTGATTCTCATGGACCTCAATCTTCCCAAGAAGGATGGCCGTGAGGTGCTGGCCGAAATCAAGTTCGATGCCGACCTGCGGCGCATACCCGTGGTGGTCCTGACGACGTCGCGCGCCGAGGAGGACATTTTGCGCACATACAACCTGCACGCGAACTGTTTTATCACGAAGCCCGTCGACTTAGACCAGTTCATCACGGTGGTGGCGGCGATCAGCGACTTCTGGTTTTCGGTGGTGCGGCTACCCACATAGCGGAGAAGG
Organism: Bryobacteraceae bacterium; assembly: GCA_036404395.1. Taxonomy (GTDB): domain Bacteria; phylum Acidobacteriota; class Terriglobia; order Bryobacterales; family Bryobacteraceae; genus Bog-375. The sequence continues at coordinate 27,482 of DASWZP010000168.1, forward strand.
ATCAGGTGACTTATGCAGGAACGCAACGTTCTGCTCATAGAAGATAATCCCGGCGACGCCCGATTAGTGCAGGAGATGCTGGCGGACGCCGAAGGCGATTCGTATCGGGTTCACACCGCCGCCTCCCTGGTGGCCGCCCTGGACGCGCTGGCGCATGAGAGATTCGACGTGGCACTGGTCGATCTCTCCTTGCCGGACTCCAATGGGCTGGAGACGTTGTTGACCGTCCAGCGGCACGCGCCCTCGCTGCCCATGGTGGCGCTCACTGGGCTCAGGAGCGAATCGATGGCGCTGGCTGCCGTGAAGCAAGGCGCCCAGGACTACCTGGTGAAGGGTACGCTCACGACCGAATCGCTGGTTCGTGCCCTGCAATACGCCATGATGAGGCGGCAGAGTTCCGCCGGGCCGGCCGACGCACAGCCGGCCACGGTGGTAGGCTTCCTCGGCGCCAAGGGAGGAGTGGGCACAACCACCATCGCATGCCATTCGGCGCTCGAACTGCAGCAACAAACCAAGAAGAAGGTGTTGCTGATCGATTTGGACACCAGTTCCGCATCGGCTTCGTTCTTGATGGACGCGCACTCCGAGTACACCATCGCGGACGCGGCCGTCAACTTGCACCGCTTGGATCCGTCCTTTTGGAATAGCCTGGTGTGCAGCACGCCGCATGGGGTTGACCTCCTGCAGTCGCCCGGCGCGAAGAGGTCTTACGAGCCGCTCGACGGTGAGCGCGTTCGTCACGTCCTCAGGTTTGCGCGCGCGCTTTACGGCTACATCGTGGTGGACCTCGGACGTCTCACCGGGTTCTCCCTCAACCTGACCACGGAGGTGAATGAGCTGTTTGTCGTCACCACGCCGGAAGTACCCTCGCTGTACGAGGCCGGTTATGTTCTAAAGAAGCTTCTCGATCCGGGGATAACAGGCGGACGGACGCAGTTGATTCTCAACCGGGTGCTGAAAGGGGGATCGTCTAACATCGGCGATCTCGAGCAGGCCTTGGGTCATCCGGTTTGCGCGACGATTGGCGACTGCTCCCGCGAGGTGCACGAGGCCTACGGAAACGGCCGGTTTCTCGATGAGCGGCTGCCGTTGCGCAAGCCAGTGCGGCAACTCGTCGCCAAACTCCTCGGTGTCGCCGAGGAACCCAAGTCGCCACCGAAAACCGGGCGGGGGCTGTTCCGGTTTGCATGAGTTCAGATTCTGAGATTACCGGTCGTGGGGACAAGCTCGAAAGCCTTCGCAGGCCGGGGGCCTGCGCTACGGGAGCCTACGGCGCGGCGGGAGAGCTGGCGGCTTCGCTATACACGGCGGTGAAGAAATCACGCGAGCTGGGCGAAGGGCCTATATGCAGGCTTTCGCGGCCCACTTCCACAAAGCCGAGGTAGCCGTCGTCGCCTAAGTCGTCGAGGACGAAGCGCAGGCATTCGAGCTCCATCGGCGGAAGGCCCGAGTAATCGATATCGAAGACCTGGCCGGAGCTGTGAGCCGCCTCGTCGCGCCGATCCTGCAACTGCGCCAGGTCCTCCGGCGCCACCAGTGCCGTGACCGGCAATGGGCGAAACTTCTCCTGGTTCATTTCCATGGTCTCGAAGAGGCGCCGCGTCTCGAAGGCAATGTACATCAGGGCGCCGAGCGTGGCGGGGGACGCCGCGGCAAGCTCCCCGGGGTCGCCGACGGCGGCGGCGGGGAAGTGTAAAGCGTAACCGAAGAACTCGGGCCGCTCGATCGCCCTGGCCAACAGCTTGCCATTGTCGGCGCGAATGTCCTCGTCCGAACGGAAGATCAGATCCTCGCGCTTCAGCCACACCGAAAGGCGATGCGGGGCGCGGCCGACGGTATTGAATTGGCTCTTGTTGGCGTCGGCCAGCGCGGCGAAGGCGGCCGGGTCGGAACGGTAGAGGGCCAGCAGTTGAGCGGCGCACAAGATGCGGAAATAATAAGTGGGCGAGTAGTCGCGCAGCATCTGCTGCTGGACGGCGAGGTAGAGTTCGCGGTTCCAGGCAGGGTTCGAAGAGAAGTACATGCGCGGCACGGTGATCTGGTCCCTGGGAATACCGTGCGCGCGGCGCGTCAATTCCTGCATTTCGGCCACGCATCCCTGCCCGCAATGGTAAGCGAAGATGGCCCAGTCGCGGCTGCCGAAGGTGCGCTCCATGCCGGCCAGATAGCGGGCGGCGGCGGGAATGGCGCGTTCCGGAATCAGGCGCTCGTCGCGGGTAAGCACGGTATAGGGCACGCGGTGGCTGACGGTCTTGTACTTCACTTTCCCGCCGGCGCTCTTCACGCGCACCTTCACCCTGACCGTGCGGTAGCGCGTGACTTGCCCCACTTTGAGTCCCATGGTGCGCGCGGTCGCGAGCGAGATCTGCATGATCCCGCGCGGGCTGCCGGCCCAGCTTTCCGCGCTGACGTCGCCCCAGCTTTCGAGATACGCAATCGCCTCCAGCACATCCTGCGGGAAACCGCTGGCTGCGGCGGCGGAGCGGAACACGGCTTGCAGCTTGGGATCGGTGGTCACGCGCTTGGCTCCGGCCACGGCTTTGGGTTCCCGCATGATGAAAAATGTCTGCGATTCCACCATCAGCCGCGTGCGCGCGGCCAGCGCGTCATCGGAAAGGCCGTCGCGGTCCACACCGATCCCGGCCAGCCTGTGCTCTGGCGCAAAGTAGCCGGAGGAGGCGGCTTGGGAAAGCGAGGCGAGGCAGAAGACCAAGCAGAAGAGAGGGAGGGCCGCGATTTTCATGGCTTACTCCAGTGTAGTGGCAGGGCGGGAGAAAAAAACGCGCCAGCAAGCTGGCGTTGGCAAGCTAAAGCATGCCCTACCTAGGCGAAGTGTGGGTACAATGAGGATTCGCCATGAAGCCATATCCGGTTCTGCTCCTGGCGGCGGGGTGCGCCCTGTTTCAGGTTGCGTGCAAACACGCGCCGCCCGCCAATGTTGCCGCGGTGGTGAACGGTCACCCCATCACCTACATGGAGCTCGAAAAGATCTACAAGACGCAGTACCCGCAACAGCCGGAGGCCGTCAATAAAGACCTGGTGATGTCGCAGAGGCTGGACCTGCTGACCAGCCTGATCACCAACGAGATCCTCTTGCAGCGCGCCGAAAAGCTGGGACTCACGGCGGTGGATGCCGATGTGGATACAGAGATCAACAAGATGAAGGCTCCCTTCACCAAGGAGGGATTCGAGCGCTGGCTTGCCGACCGGCACATGGCGATCGGCGATTTGCGCGCGCAGATCCGCCAGCAGCTTACGGTTCAGAAGCTGGTCAACAAGGAGATCACCTCGCAGGTGAACATCACGGACGCCGACGTGGCGAATTTTTACAACGCCAACAAAGCCAGTTTCAATCTGGCGGAGGCGCAAGTCCACCTGGCGCAAATCCTGGTCACGCCCGATCCCAACACGCCGGTGCGCAACCTGCGGAACAGCAAGGCCCACAGCGAGGCGGAAGCCAGGGCCAAGATTCAGAACCTGGAAGCGCAGCTCAAGCAGGGCGCCGATTTCGCCCAGTTGGCGCAAAACTACTCCGAGGACGCGGACTCGGCGCCCAACGGCGGCGACCGCGGATTCATCCCGGAATCGGCGCTGGCCAACTCTTCGCCCGAACTACGCAAGCTGATTTTGTCGATGCAGCCCAACCAGATCTCGCCGATTATTCCGTCGCCGGATGGGTATCGCATTCTCAAGGTTATTTCCAAGGAATCCGCGGGCCAGCGCGAGCTCAACGACCCGAACGTGCAGCAGAGCATACGGGAGAACCTGCGCAACGCCAAAGATCAGTTGTTGAAGGCGGCGTATTACGAAGTGGCGCGCAACGGCTCGAAGATCGAGAACTACCTGGCGCGCAGCATTGTGGAGAACACCGGGCAGAGCAAGTAGCGAAGCCAAGTCATGCGGGCGTTTGTTTTTGAAGATGGCTTTTCGCTCGACGCGCTCAAGCTGACCGAACGGCCGCAACCGAAGCCGGGTCCCGGGCAGGCGCTGGTCCGAGTGCGGGCGAATTCCCTGAATTACCGCGATCTGGTGGTGGCAAGCGGCGGGTATGGCCGCCACGTGAAACTCCCGCTGATTCCGCTGTCGGACGGCGCCGGCGAGGTGGTCGAGGTGGGAGCGCGGGTGACGCGGGTTGGTCCGGGCTCGCGAGTGGCCGCCATCTTCATGCAGAGCTGGCTCGAGGGCGCGCTCACCGAAGACAAAAGCAAATCCGCGCTGGGCGGCGGCATGGACGGGATGCTGGCGGAATACGTGGCGCTGGACGAAGAGGGCCTGGTTCCGATTCCCGAGCACCTCTCTTACGCGGAGGCCGCTACCCTGCCGTGCGCGGCGGTGACGGCGTGGAATGCGCTGGTGGAGGAAGGCGGAATTCGGGCGGGCGATTCGGTGCTGGTGCTGGGCACCGGCGGTGTCTCGATATTTGCGCTGCAATTCGCGCGCCTGCACGGGGCTCGCGTAATAGCGACTTCGAGCAGCGACGACAAGCTCGCGAGGGCTATTGAGTTGGGCGCATCGGATGGCATCAATTACCGGAAGACGCCGGAGTGGGCCAAGCGCGTGCTAGAGCTGACAGGCGGCGCCGGCGTGGATCACGTGATCGAAGTCGGCGGGGCCGGAACCTTGCCACAATCGTTCCGCGCGGTGCGTTTTGGAGGGCGCATTAGCTTGATCGGCGTGCTAGCGGAGCCGGGCGCCCAAGTGGATCCGCGTCCGCTGATGATGAAGGGCGCGCGCCTGCAAGGGATCTACGTGGGATCGCGCGAGATGTTCGCTAGCATGAACCGGGCGATTGCGCTCGGTGGGTTGCGGCCGGCGATCGACCGGGTGTTCCCGTTTGCCAAAGCGCCGGAGGCGTATCGTTACATGAAAAACGCGGGGCACTTCGGAAAGATCGTGGTGAGCCAGGAGTGAGTGGTCAGTTCTCCGAGGGCCTATCTATGCTGTCGATCACCAGAACCTCCACTGGACCTTTTTGCGACTCAAGCCTGAGCCCCAGTTGCTCCCGCAATGCCGTGACCAACGACGGCGCCGAGGAGTCCGGCGCTTCGTCCGGCGCCCACTCCAGAGTGAAGTCGTAGCTGTCGCTCAGCCCGGTCTTATCCACCACGGTCCGGCCCAACCTGTTCCCGACGTAACTTGCCAGTGCCGCCATGGAGACGCCGGTTCCGACCAACTGTGATTTTCCGTCTCCACCGTGGGTGTTCATCGCGGTTCGCTCGTCCTCGGCTTTCGCCTTGAGCTTCGGGCCGCCCTTTTGATTCTTCTCGAGCACCAACGCGTACACAGTTGACTCCCGCATCTCCCGGTGGGATTTCAAGTTGAACCGGTCGGTCAGCAGGCTCCTCAGTAGAGGGCTCATTTCGTCCGGCCCAGGCTTCTCCGGCAGGCCCGTCTTCGCCTCGATATCATACCGATCGGTTTCAAGCCACGCCGGCCCGCCCGCGATCTGGGCGTTCTGGATCTGAAAGGCTGCGCGGATCAGGAGTTTCACCGGCTCGTTGGTGATTCTGAGCCGTCCGCCTTCGAACACGTTGAAGCTCGTCCCGGCGCCCGGGGCCGCCGAGGTGGGCCGGATCACAGCCACTTCGAAGTGCTGCGGCGATTGCCCGGGGAGACCCTTCGACAGCAACAGCGCCAGGACTCCCATCACGATGAACCGGCTTAGATCTGAAACGCGCATTTCCTGCCCATTACAGACGGACTCCGCGCCGGACGACTCGGTAGCAGATAGCCGTGGAAAAAACTTGCCAGCACCTGCTCGGGGGTCGCAGCCCGGAGCTCCCTCATAAGTACTGATACGATCGGCGGCGCCTGGAGTTTGCGCTTTAATGCGGCGCGCTAGCGCCACCAGGGGCTGACGGGCTGGCCGGGTTCGGGTTTGCGGCGGGCGGGACCGCTGCGGCGCGCCTCGGCCTTGCGCTCGGCGGCCACGGCACGATCGGTGGCATAGGCGAGGATGTCTTCGTTGGTCAGTTCGTGGTCACCCTGACGATCGGCCTGCAGGTCGGCGGTTATTTTCTGCGCGCAGAGCGCCGGGCCTTCCTGAATGCCGACATGGTGCTTCAAGAAAAGCTCCATATCCACGCTGACCACATGCGGGATGGAGGACTTGGTGCCGGCATCGTTCATGTCGAACCGGTACACACGCCTGTTCTGTTTCTGCTGAAACCCCATGTACCGCAGTTCCATCGCTAGCTCCCTCGGCCGTGCCGCGCCGCGCCTGGATTCCGGACTCATTCGGCCGCCCCACTGTCCGCCGGCGCCGTGACCTCGCCGGTTTCGATACCGGCTGAGGCGGGAGGCCCTCCCAGGCACTCCACCTTGCGCTGCACTGGCCTTGCGGCCTTTTCCTTCTGCTTTTCCATCCGGGCGATCTCCTATATTGACGATTCTTAAGTGAGGTATGCGATCGAGTCGGGATGGCTTGATCCTCCACCAAAAATGATCGAAGCCGGCTCCGGCGCCCGGACCGGCTTCGGTCACGCGATTTACCAGCGTGGTTCGCGGCGCTGCCGCGGTCCTCCGGCGCCACCGCCGCCGCCGCGCGGGCCGCCGCGGAAGGAGCGCCCGCTGTCGGACTTGGGCCGGGCCTCGTTGATGTTGAGGGCGCGCCCATTCAATTCGGTGCCGTTCAAGGCGGCGATAGCGCGATCAGCCTCGGCGCTGTCCGTCATCTCGACAAACGCGAAGCCGCGCGAACGGCCCGTATCGCGGTCGGTGACCAGGTTGACCCTCTCCACGTTCCCGTGAGGCTCAAAGAGCGCACGGATGGAAGACTCGGTTGCGGCAAAATCCAAATTGCCTACAAAAATGTTTTTCATCTTAGGTTCCTTCGTATTTGACGGTTCGGGCAAGAGACGAGGCAGATGGACTCCGGCCAAGGCTGTAGCGGGACGATCAAAGACAAATCCAGTGTAGCAGATCTCGCCGTCACGCGCTGGTAGCGTGACACGCGTGCGAAACGGCACCTTTCGCGCACAGGCCGCATCTCCCTCTCCCTCCATTTTGAACCGAAACGGGGCGGAACGGAAAAGGCGGCGTCGCGAGAAGCGGTAAAGGCGGCGGGCTCGATCTCGCACCCAAAGTTTCCGCCCGCGGCAGTGCGGCTGCCAGGGCGTGTTAAACTACGACTTCACCCTAAATAATGCTGCTTGCGAGAGAGTTTATCGCTTACACTTCCCGGCAACTGGTCAGAAGGCTGACGCCGGCCACGATTGAAACCTCCGACCCGGATCTGGTCGCCAACAAGATTGCCGAAGTCCTCACCGAAGAATTGGCGGTGGAAGACCGTCTGAACGACGAAGTGCGCGACCTGCTGAACCAATACAGCGACTACATGCGGCGCGAGGGCGTGAGTTACCAGGAAATGTTCCGCCGCATCAAGAACACGCTGATCTCGCAGCGAAAGGTGATTCGCGCTTCCGGGCGCGACACGGGCGACGCGATGAAGCTGTCGCGCGACAAAGTCACCGACATGTCGCACAAGATCGTCGACATGCTGCGCAAGAATCGCGAGCTGCGGCTCAGGAACAAGGACACCAACGCGGTGCGCCTGGAGATTCTGCGGATCATGACCGAACTGCTGCAGGCCGAGGACAAAGTCGATCGGGCGGCGCGGCAGAAGATCCGCAGCCAGAAGCGCGAGATCCCGGAAGGCAGCGAGGAGTGGGACCTGCTGCTGCGACGGTACTATGCCGAAGAGCTCAAAAAGTTCGGCATCGATTTGGCGCGGTAGGGGCGGCCGGGGCTGCTGTTTCCTCGCGTGGCAGAGAAATCAAGAAAAAACACGCCCGCAAGCGGGCGTTGGCAAGCTAAAGCATGCCCCACCTATTGGCCGTAGGTGGCTTTCGGACCGTGTTTGCGGAAGTAGTGCTTGTTGAGCTGGGCGTCGGAAATCGGTTTCGCGGCGGGGTTGATGGCGATGGTTTCGACGGCCATGGCGGCGAGCTGTTCGAGAACCACGGCGACGTGCGCCGCGTCCGCCGGGGTCTTGCCCCAGCAGAACGGCGCGTGGCCGGCCACCAGCACTCCGGGGACGGCGAGCGGCTGGCGGCCCTGCATCAACTCGACAATCGCGACGCCGGTGTTGCCCTCATAATCGCTTTCGATTTCCGCCGCCGTCAGATGGCGCGTCACCGGCACGGGGCCGTGAAAATAGTCCGCGTGGGTGGTGCCGAAGCACGGAATCTCGCGCGCGGCCTGCGCCCAAGCGGTGGCGTGGCGCGAATGCGTGTGAACGATGCCGCCGATCGAAGGAAACGCGCGGTAGAGCGCCACGTGGGTGGCCAGATCCGAAGAAGGGCGCAGGCTGCCTTCCACCACGCGGCCATCGAGATCGGCGATCACCATGTCGGCCGGCGTCATCTTGTCGTACGGCACGCCGCTCGGCTTGATCACGACGAGGCCTTGCTCGCGCGCCAGGCCGCTCGCGTTGCCGAACGTGTAAATCACGAGGCCCCGGCGCACCACCTCCAGGTTGGCCTCCAGCACTTCAGACCGTAGCGCTTCCAGCATTAGTTTCCCATCTCTGAGGTTCGCGGACAGAATCCCCGCGAGGCTATCGCTCTATTACAGGGCCTAAAGGCCATGTTTAGTGAATCCCATGCCGGCACGGCTGAAGCCGTGCCCTGATACGAAGCTGCCGTAGCGCGTTGCGCACTTATGAGACAGGACATTAGTTTCCTCGTCTCGACCGCGCGGCGATGCCACGCAGCTCGGGCAGAATGGCGCCGATTTCCACCGGCTTCGATTGTTTATCGCCGAACGAAAAATACAGAGTTCGATAGAGCGGAAAAAGCTCCGCGTAAGTCGCTACCGCATCGGCTTCGGGCGCAACCGTGCGGTAGGCGGGGCAGAGCGCTTCCTGCGCTTCTTCGATGGTGCGGAATGTGCCCGCCGCCAGAAAAGCGAAAATGGCCGACCCCAGGCTGGTGACGTCGCCGGCCGGCACCAGCACGGGCTTGCCCAGCACGTTGGCGTAGACCTGGTTCAGCACCGGGTTGCGCTGCGGAATGCCGCCGCCGTTGATGACGCGCCGCACGGGCACGCCGTACTGCTCCATGCGTTCCAGAATCACGCGGGTATGAAAAGCGGTGCCCTCGATGGCGGCGAACAGCTCATCCTGCGCGGTGTGGGTCAGCCGCCAGCCGAGGGTGATGCCGCTCAGCTCGGGATTGACCAGCACGGTGCGGTCGCCGTTGTCCCAGGTAAGGCGCAGCAGGCCGGTTTCGCCGGCGCGGAAATTCTGCAACCCCTCGGAGAGCGCGGCCACGGTGGCGCCGGCGCGGCGCGCGATGGCTTCGAAAATGTCGCCGGTGGCCGAAAGCCCGGCTTCAATGCCGGTGCGCCGGGGATCGATCGATCCGGGAACCACACCGCAGACACCGGGAACCAGTTGCGGCTGTTCGCCGATGGCCATGATGCAGGTGGAGGTTCCGACCACGTTGACCACGTCGCCGAGCTTGACGCCCGCGCCGATGGCATCCCAGTGCGCGTCGAATGCGCCGACCGGCACCGGAATGCCAGCGCGAAGCCCCAGCTTTTCGGCCCACTCGGCCGTAAGGTGGCCGGCGATCTGGTCGGAGGTCATGTATCGGCCGGCCAGTTTCTCGCGCACACCCGCGAGCAGCGGGTCCACGCTAACGAGAAAATCTTCCGGCGGAAGACCGCCCAGCGCGGCGTTCCACATCCACTTGTGCCCCATGGCACAGACGCTGCGGGGTAAGTCCGCGGGATCCGTGAAGCCGCAGAGCACAGCGGCCACCATGTCGCAGTGTTCGAGCGCGGTCACCATCCGCGCGCGTTTGTCCGGGTTGTGGCGCAGCCAGTGCAGTAGCTTGGAGAAACCCCACTCGGAGGAGTACGTCCCGCCGCACCAGTCGATGGCCGCCAGGCCGCGCGCGTGAGCGGCGGCGGTGATTTCGGCGGCCTCTTTCCAGGCGCGGTGGTCGCACCACAGGTAATAGTCGTCGATCGGCTCCAGGCGCTCGCCGACCGGGATCACGCTCGAACCGGTGGTATCGAGGGCGATAGCTTCCACGGCCTGCCCGTCCACGCCTGCGCTCGCAATCGCCTTGCGCGAGGCCAGCGCCAGTGCGTTCATGTGATCGGCGTGGCTCTGCGTGGCGTGATCCGGATCTTCCTTCTTGCGCAGGAGCGGGTACTCGGCCACGCCCGCGCCCAGCCGGCCCTTGGCGCTATCGAAAATCGATACACGAACGCTGAGGGTTCCGAAATCCACGCCCGCTACTAACGCCATGCTTGCTCTCCTGACAGTGAATACCGGCTCACGCTTCGCTACCCGCCGGTCCGCTTCCGTCGAGAATCATACCGCGCGGCAGGAAGAAAAGCCGAGATGACTCTCGGCTCTGCAGCCTAACAGGCCGCGCCACGGGGCGACTTACTCGTGCGAAATTACGCTCCAACCCAGGTAATTGCCGGTGGCTTCGCGCACGGCGGGCGCGACGGACGCGAGGTTGGCCGCCACGTGATGCTCGAAACCGTTCTCGCAAATGTAACGCAGCAGCTTCTGCAAATGCGGAATGCGCACCACGCCGGCGCCGCCGAAGGTCTCGAGCGAATCGTCGGTGAATTCGCCTTCGCCCACGTAGCCGGAGATGATGCCTTCGCGGTCATTGGTGGAAAAGCGCGCGTAGCTCATCGGTCCGGGCTTGACCAGGCCGACGCAAGTGCCGTAGGTATTGTCACGGCCCACGGTGCCGGCGATGATGGCCTGGAAATCCATCTTGACCTCGCGGAAAAAGTGCTTGGGCAGGTTGCTGCAATGGAAGCAGACGGCCTTGTCCGGGTCGTCGCCGTAGTTGTTATTCCAATCGAGCAGCGCGCTGGGCGTGCCGGAGGCCAGTTGCAGGGCGTGCATGCCGATCACGCCACAGATGTCGACTTCGCACGCGCTCGAAATCAGGTTGTTGCTCATCATGCTCATCACCGTGCAGGGAACCACGCCGAAGAACTCTTCGAGCGAGGTCCAGCACTGAATGGCGCTGATGGAAACTTCGGTCTGCGCCATCCACTGGTCGATCACCGCGCCCAGCTTCGCCATCTTCATGAGCGCGGTGTCGGGCACGCCGCTGGTGGTGACGTAACGGTGGATTTCGTTGAGCTTGGCGACGGCCAGTGGGTCGTCATCCTTCATCCGGTTGATGCGGCCCAGAATTTCGGAAAGGTCGATCGGTTCGACGGAAATGCCGGCGCCTTCCAGAAGCTTCTCGCTGTAGCGGACGGTGTTGAACGCCGCCGGCCGCGCGCCGATGGCGCCGATGCGCAACCGCCTGAGACCCTTCACCACGCGGCAGACGGCTCCGAACCACTCGAGATCCTGGCGGAAGAGATCGGAATCCGGCGCTTCGGTATGGCGGGTGGTCAGCGAATAGCGGATGCCGTACTGGCTCAGGTTGTTGCAGGCCGACATCTTGCCGCAGAAGCTGTCGCGGCGGTCGGCGATCGACATCAATCCGGGCGTATCCGGCGTCGCCTGCACCAGTACCGGCACGTCGACCCCGGCTCCCCGCAGGGTATCGGCAAGGGCGCGCTCCTCGCCGAAATTGGGCAGCGTAATGATCACGCCGTCGAGCGTCTCGCGATGCCGCTTGAACAGGTCGGCGCACTTGGCCGCCTCGGCGCGCGTTTCCACAGCGCCGTACTTGGTGTCTTCGGGACCGGGCGCGACCACGGTGTGGCCGGCCTTTTCCAACACTGCGATCATGTCCGCCCGCCCGCTCTTGGCCAGGTGGTCGGGAAAGAAACCGCGATTGCCGACGATCACGCCAAACGTCATCGCGCGCGTTTTGCCGTTGCTCATGGTGAAATGCCCCTTGGTTGCGATTCGAAGCTAGATTCTAACTTGTTTCAGGTTGCGGCGGCGCACGCTTGTTAGTCCGCAAAACACCGGCGGCAAAAGACCGCCGGCGTTACCAACGTCCTGCTACGATGGCGTCTATGAAAACCCGCCTGTTTCGTGCGTTGCTGCCGTGGCTGGCCGCGGCCGTGGCCGCCCTGTTCGGCGCCGTCGCAATCCGCTCGCAAACGCCGGCGCCGCCGCGCTTTGCGCCGGACCGGATGGACACGTTTCTCTACGGCGCCGCTTTTTATGAAGAGTACATGCCGGAAGACCGGCTGGAAAAGGATGTCCAACTGATGGAGCAGGCCGGCATCAACGTGGTGCGCGTGGGCGAATCCACCTGGAGCGTGTGGGAGCCCGAAGACGGCCGCTTTGAGTTCGCCTGGATGGACCGCATCGTCGAGCGGCTGGGGCGCGCGCACATCCGCGTCATCATGGGCACGCCCACTTACTCGATTCCACCGTGGATGTTCAAGGCGCACCCGGAGATACTGGTGACTCGCCTGGACGGCCAGAAGGCCAGCTACGGGATGCGCCAGAACATGGACATCACCAACGCGGATTTTCTGCGCTACTCCGAGCGGGTGATTCGCAAGATAGCCGAACACTATCGCGATAACCGGGCGGTGATTGGTTATCAGATCGACAACGAAACCACTTCCAACGGCACGGCCGGGCCTAACGTCCAGGCCGGCTTCGTGGGCTACTTGCGGGACAAGTTTTCGACCGTCGAGCGGCTGAATCAGATCTGGGGACTGGTCTATTGGGGGCAGCAACTGCACGACTGGAGCGAGGTGCCGCCGCGCAACGGGATCCTCAATCCCGGCTGGAAACTGGAATGGGACCGCTACCAGGAATCGCTGACCACGCGCTACTTGGCCTGGCAGGCCGGGCTGGTTCGCGAATATCTGCGGCCGGATCAATTCGTGATGCAGGATTTCGGCGGCGCGACGCGCGCCGACATCAGTGAACGCGAGATTTCGGAGAGCCTGGACATCGTGGGCATGAACCCCTATCACACCACGCAAGACGAATACACCGGCGAAGGATCGAGCTACGGCGGCGATTTCGCGCGCTCGCTCAAACAATCCAACTACCTGGTGACCGAAATCAACGCACAGACCATTGGCTGGGATTCGCGCTCGCAGTATCCACCCTACGACGGGCAACTGCGCCAGGACGTCTACCTGATGGCCGCGACCGGCGCCAACATGGTGGAGTACTGGCATTGGCACTCGTTGCACTACGGGCAGGAGACCTATTGGAAGGGCGTGCTATCGCACGACCTGGAGCCAGGCCGCATCTACGCCGAGGTGTCGAAGACCGCGCACGAGCTGGAGCGGGTGGGACCGCACATCGTCGATCTGAAAGCGGCTCATCCGGTGGCCCTGCTGTACAGCAACGATTCGCGCCGCGGCACGGACTACATGCCGTTCCTGGTATCGCCAGTGGCCGGCGACATGCCCTGGCACCATCCGCAAGGCTACGAAGTGGAAATGCGGCGGCTTTATGGAGCGCTCTTCCGGCTCAATGCCGGCGTGGACTTTATCTTCCCCGACACGGAAGACTTGAGCGGGTACAAAGTGATCGTGGTACCACCGCTGTATGTCGCGAGCGACGCGCTGCTCGGGCGGCTGGTGGATTATGTGCGTGGCGGCGGGCACCTGGTGCTGACGCTGAAGAGCGGGTTCTGCAATGAGTATTCGACCGTGCGGGCAACCATGGCGCCGGGGCCGCTGCGCGAGGCCGCCGGCATCCACTACCAGGAGTTCTCCAACCTGGCGAAGCCGCTCGCGCTGCGCGGCGATCCGATGCAGGCCGGCGCCCAGAACCAGGTGAGCGATTGGGCCGAAATGCTGGTGCTCGACACCGCCAAACCGCTCGCCTGGTACGATCACCCGTTCTTCGGAAAGTATCCCGCCATTACGGAGAATCACTTCGGCAAGGGTATGGTGACCTACGAAGGCACGGTGTTGAGCGCGGCGTTGCAGGAGAAGGTGCTCGCGCGCGTTCTCGAACAAGCGCAACTGGCCGGGCCCGACCAGAAGCTGCCCACGGCGGTGAGGGTCAAGCATGGCGTCAACCGCGCCGGCAAGGCGATTCACTACTACTTCAATTTCTCATCGGCGCCGCAAAGCCTGGTTTACTCTTATGCACGCGGCACGGAATTGCTGTCCGAGCGCCCGGTGGCGGCCGCATCTGCGCTGGCCCTCGAACCCTGGGGCGTGGCCATCGTCGAAGAAGAGTAGGTCGTCGAACGTGTGACGTTGTGTTTTATGCCGAGTGACCGCTCCCTGACGGTCGCGGCTCCGATACGTGAGCACCGTGGCGCGGGCCGTCAGGCCTGCAGAGTCGAGATTCATCTCGACTTTTCTTCCAGCCGCGGGGCGCGATAAGGGTGAACTCCGCCGGCATGCTATTCTGGAAACTCGAAGGCCGCAGGGGCGGCGCGACGCGCGTTCCCGCGAATGCGGAGAGATGGCCGAGTGGTTGAAGGCGCACGCTTGGAAAGCGTGTATAGGGGAAACTCTATCCAGGGTTCGAATCCCTGTCTCTCCGCCAGACCATCCGCTATAGCGTTTCCGATTCCAGCCGAAGCGCCGGCAGGATCGCCCCGCGGCATTCGCCGAAACCGATCCGCCGGAAGCCGGGCTGCTCGCACCATCCGCGCAGGATCACTTCGTCGCCATCCTCCAGGAACCGCCGCGTCTCACCGGTCGGCAGTTCGAGCGGTTCCCTGCCCCGCGATGTAATCTCTAGCAGACAGCCGCGGTTATGCTTGCCGGGCCCCGACACCGTTCCGCTGCCGATCAAGTCACCGGTGCGGATGGGGCATCCGTTGGAGGTGTGGTGTGAAATCATTTGGCCAAGCGTCCAGTACATGGTGGAGAAATCGCTTTGGCTCACCAGCACGGGCTCTGACATGTTTGCCGAACGGAGCCAAACCTCCAGCGTGATGCGATACGCCCCGCCGGGCGTGCGGAGGTGCGGCAGCGGTTGAGGGTCTTCAGCCGGCCGCTGCGGCACGGCGCAACGGAACGGCGCCAGCGCCTCGCGGGTTATCACCCAAGGTGAGATCGACGTCGCAAAGTTCTTGGCGAGGAACGGCCCGAGCGGCTGGTATTCCCACGTTTGGATGTCCCGCGCGGACCAATCGTTGAGCAGGCAAACTCCAAACAGATGCTCTTCGGCTTCCGCGATCGGGATCGGCTCAGCCATCGCGCTGCCGGGCCCGAGAAACGCGCCGACCTCCAGCTCGTAGTCGAGCGCCCCGCTCGGCCGATAGACCGGGGGCCCACCGGCAGTCTCCACGATTTGTCCACAGGGGCGGCGTACCTGGGTGCCGCTCACCACGATCGACGAGCTGCGCCCGTGATAAGCAATCGGCATCCACTTATAGTTTGGAAACAGCGGGTTATCCGGCCGGAAGATCCGGCCCACATTGGTCGCGTGGTCTATGGACGCGTAGAAATCGGTGTAATCTCCGATCCGGCAGGGCAACAGCAACTCAACGCCGGACATCGGGATCAGGAACGTCTCGGAGCCTGGCGTGTACCTGGCGAGCAAATCGCTGATGCGTTGCCGCAACTGGACGCGGCGCTCGCGCGGCATCGCCATCACGGTTTCGATGGAGCCGATGCCGAAGGCTTCGGTGATATCGAGAACCTGGTCTCCAATGGCGACTCCCAGACGGACCTGTTCGTCGCCGGTCCGCCGGAAGCTCGCATACGGCAGGTTCTGGATCGGAAACTCAGCCCCGGGTGCATTGGCCGATTCCACCCAACTCTTCAATCCCGATTCGTGAGTGCGATCGATCATTTCATCAGACCCAGCGCCCGCAGATCGTCGATCGGCTCCTCGAACGAGCACGAACCGAAGCTGTGCGCGAATTCGCGCCGAGCCTGCGCCACTTCCGCCGTGGAAGCCCGCCAGTCCCGCCACCGCAGGCCGTCGTTTCGAAAATCGAAAGCCTGGGGATCGGCCTCGTTCAGCAGATTCGTCAGCATGATCCGGTCCATGCCCAGCCACGCAAACGTCGCTCCGACGAAAACATTCAGGAAGCCGTGCATCGAGGTTCGAATCGGATGGTGGAGTCCCGCGGTAGCTTTAAACGGCAAACGGCGCGCCGCAGCGGCACAGAGGAATTCCGCCAGAGTCTCCGACGACGGAGTCGCGGTGCGAATCTTGGCATACCCGTCTTCGACCCGCTCCAGTGGCACTTCGCAGTATGTCGGCAACGAGAGCCGCCGGCCGGCCTTCGTTTCCAGCGTTTCCACCTTAGGCGGAAGAGGCCCGGGCTCTCCCTCGACCAACAGCGTTACGCGCCACTTCTCGCCCAACGACACTTCACTTAGTTTTTCCATCGGCAGCACCAACCGGTTCAGCATCCACGCTTCCGGCGAGTGGAGGTAACGCCGATAATTGGTTACCACCTCCGCTAACGGCAGCGACGCCGGCGGATACAGGCCGGCGTAGTCCACCGCGTTGGCGAGCAACGCCCGCAGGGATTCCGCCATCATGACGCCAGTGCCCCCGGATTCGCCACCGTGGAAAGATCGCCCAACCGCTCACCCAGGTACCGCTGGCGCAACAGGCGCCGCACGATCTTCCCGCTCTGCGTTTTGGGCAGCTCCGCGGTGACCACTACTTCGCGCGGCCGGAACGCCGGTCCCAATTCCTGGACCACGGTCGAGCAGACCAGCGCCGCATCCACCTTCGCACCCGCCTGCGGCACCACGTACCCCACGATCGCTTCGCCCTTCAATCCGTCGGGAACTCCGATCACCGCCGCTTCCGCCACGCCAGGGTGCCGCATGATGGCTTCCTCCACCTCCGCCGGTCCCACCTTCCTGCCCGCTATATTCATCGATTCATCCGCGCGGCCGTGCAGAAACCAGTGGCCGTCTTCATCCACGCTGGCCCAATCGCCGTGATACCACATGCCCGGGAAGCGCGACCAGTACGTGTCGAGGTAGCGCTGGGGGTCGTTCCAGATGCCGCGCGTCATCGAAGGAGCGGGCGCGGTGCACACCAGGTAACCCATGCGACCGCGCACCGGAAGCCCATTCTCGTCCACCACCTCCGTCGCCATTCCGGGTGCAGGCGCTCCCAGGGTGCAAGGCTTGAGTTCCTGTGTCGGCAAAGGAAAAAGGAAGCTGCCGACAATCTCCGTGCCGCCGGAGATGTTGATGATGGGGCACCGTCCGCCACCGACCCGCTCGAAATAGCAGAGCCACGACTTCTCGTCCCATGGTTCGCCGGTCGAGCCCAGGATGCGCAGCGAGGGCATCGGCGGCAATTCCTCAGCGTCCTTGATCAGCATGCGGATCGCCGTCGGCGAGAGTCCAAAAGTGGTGATCCGGTGGCGCCCGATCATCTCCCACAGACGCATCGGCGTAGGATAATCGGGCGCCCCGTCGTAGAGAAAAATCGTGCCGCCGAACAGGTGGTTTCCCAGGATGCTCCACGGCCCCATCATCCAGCCGATATCGGAAAGCCAGAAGAAGCGGTCGTCGGGCTGGTGGTCGAATGCCAGCCAGATCTCTTTGCCCATTTGCGCCAGACAGCCGGCGTGAGTGTGGACGACGCCTTTCGGTTTTCCGGTGGTGCCCGAGGTGTAGAGCATCAGCGCGCGATGCTCCGCATCGAGCGACGCCGTCGGGAAGGACGCCGGTTGTTCCGCCAGGAATTGGCGCCAGGCTGGGCTGCCGACGATGATTCTGTCGATCGCGCCCGGCATCTTCTCCGCTAGCGGCAGCCGTTTCCCTCGGCGCATCAAACAGTCGGTTGTGAACAGCAATCGCGCGCCGCTATCTTCGATGCGCGCGGCGATGGCCCCGGCCCCGAACCCGGCAAAGATCGGCACCACCGTGATGCCGGCTTTCCAGCAGCCGTAGAGAATCGGCAGGATTTCGGGGACCATCGGCATGCACACGGCCACACGGTCGCCCGGCTCCAATCCGCGCGCCACCAGTCCGTTTGCCACCCGGTTGGCTTCGTCGTGCAATTCACTGAACGCGATGCTCCGCGTCTCGCCGCTTTCGCCCTCCCAGATGCACGCCAGGCGACCGGATTCCGCCCAGCGGTCCAGGCAATTGTGCGCGATATTGAGGCGGCCGCCGACGAACCATTGCGCCCATTCCGGCCCGCGGCTCGCGTCCATCACCTGGCGGTAAGGCTCGAACCACTCGACGCCCATTTCGCGCATCAGCTCATCCCAAAATCGTTCCGATTGGTCGCGTGAAAAGCCCAGGAACGCCTCGCGGTCGTGGAACCCCAGGCGCCGCATGAAGCGCCAGACATTGGTCCGCTCAATCCATTCCCGCGAGGGTTTCCAGACGGCGTTCAATTGCTTTTCTCCTACGGGGTAACGCCGCCGGTCTTTGCCGGCGGTGTTCTTCCATCGGGCTTCAAGTCACCGCCGGCAAAGACCGGCGGCGTTACCGTTTCGAGCCAGGTGGACCAATACTCTTTCCACTCTACCTGTTCGCCGGCCGGCAGCACGTGGATCGGGTTCAACCCATCCAGCATCACGGCATATTCGTCAGTCCGGGTTTTCTTCCTCTGGTTGCGCAGAGCCTTGGGATGCGGTCCGTGGTGAATGCCGCGCGGGTGCAGAGTCGCCATGCCCGCCTTGATGCCGTCGCGGCTGAAGAAGTCGCCGTCATGGTAAAAGATGAACTCGTCGTAGTCGGTGTTGCGGTGGAAAAACGGAACGCGCATGGCATCCTCGTCCTGCTCGAGTGGCCGCGGCAGAAAGCTGCACACCACCGCACCCTCGGTGACAAAGGTGCTGTGTGCGCTCGGCGGAAGATGGGCGCGTGGGCTCATCACGGGCCGGATATCGCGCATGTTGATCTTCCACACCGTGAGATCTCCCTTCCATCCAACCACGTCGAGCGGGTTGAAGGGGTACACCACTTTCGAAATCTCATCCTCCGCCTTGATGCGGATTTCCCACTCCCTTGCCGAAGGTGTGCCGTCGTCAAGATGAGGCTCCGGCTCCGGCGTCGTGACCACCGCCGGATCGTACAGCGCGTGCTGCCCGAGGAGCCCTTTTTCCGGAGGATTAAACTCCGTGCGCGACTGGATAATCAGGAAAAAATTGTCGGTGGTCTCCGGCGCCAACCGGTATGTCACCGCCCGCGGCATCACCACGTAGTCGCCCTTTTCGAAACGCAGCGGGCCGAAGTCCGTTTCGATAATGCCTGCGCCGCGGTGCACGAAAATCAGCTCGTCGCCATCCGCGTTGCGGTAGTAGAACGGCATCGCCGCGGAGCGCCGCGACACGTATAACTGCACGTCCCTATTTCCCAGCACCGCCATCGGCATCCCTTCGCGATCGCGCAGATCCGACGGTTCCACCCGATTCAGATCGAAGCAGTGCGGCCGCAGCTTGCCTTCGAACCGGATCCAGCCCGTCGGCGGATGCGTGTGATAGAGGTGCGCGCTCTTACCGTAGAATCCCTTGCGGCCGTGCTCTTCCTCGTAGGTGCCTTCAGGCAGGCCCACGTGCGCCTGGCTGGCGAACTTGCCTTTCTTGAGTGGATACATAACGCCTCCTTACAGATTTCCGCGCAGCGCTTGTTCGCGTTCGATGGCTTCGAACAGCGCCTTGAAGTTCCCCTTACCGAAACTGCGGCTCCCCTTGCGCTGAATCACTTCGAAAAACAACGTGGGCCGGTCCTCCACCGGACGAGTGAAGACCTGGAGCATGTAACCCTCGTCGTCCCGATCGACAAGGATGCCACATTCCTCGAGCGCCGCGGCGGGCTCATCGATGGGTCCCGTCCGCGCCAGCAGGTTTTGATAATACGTCGAGGGAACGCGCAGAAATTCCACGCCCTGGCGTTGCAGCTTCGAGACGGTTTCGATGATGTTGCCGGTTGCCAATGCAATGTGCTGCACGCCGGGTCCCCGGTAGAACTCCAGGTACTCCTCGATTTGCGATTTGCGTTTGCCCATGGCCGGCTCGTTGATAGGGAACTTGACCCGCTGGTTGCCGTTCGACATCACCTTCGACATCAGCGCCGAATATTCCGTGCTGATGTCCTTGTCATCGAAGTGTTTGAATAACCGGAATCCCATCACGTCGCGATAGAAATCCACCCAGCGGTTCATCTCGCCCCAACCGACATTGCCGACGATGTGATCGATGTGCGTCAGTCCGCTGGGCCGTGCCACCAGGTCATCGCCTTCCACCTTCCGAAAACCGGGCAGAAATGCGCCGTTGTAGTTGGCCCTTTCGACAAACGTGTGAATGGTGTCGCCGTAGGTTGTGATCGCCGCCAGACGGACTTCGCCGTCCGCATCCCGCAGGGTTTCCGGCTCGCGCACGCTGCGCGCGCCGCGCCCGGTCGTCTCTCGCCAGGCTGCCTCTGCGTCGTCCACCCACAACGCGATGTCATGCACACCATCGCCATGCAACCGGATGGAATCGGAGATCGGATGGTCCGGGCCCAGCGGTGTTGTCAATACCAGGCAGATCCGCTTCTGCACCAGCACGTAAGATGCCCGGTCACGAGTGCCGGTCTCGGGTCCGCGGTAGGCAGCCAGCCGGAAGCCGAACGCCGAACGGTAATAGTGCGCCGACTGTCGCGCATTGCCGACATAGAATTCCACATGGTCGATGCCGTTGAGCGGAAGGAAATCCTTCCCGGCATCCCGGCTAGCGGACGGTGTCTGTTCCAGCGATGGCGGCATAGCTTCTCCTGAAGGCTTCGATGCAAAGTAAGTTGTCCTCGTCGGTGCCGGTGGAAATGCGCAGGCAGTTGGGCAGGCCGAAAGCCTTCAGCGGCCGCACCACCACGCCTTGCGCCAGCAACTCCTCAAAAATGTGGCGGGCCTCCCGCTCGCCTGGCAGGGCGGTCATGACGAAGTTCGCCTGCGAAGGCACCACGGGAATACCGATTTCCTCGAGACCGGAAGTGAGATATGCGAGCCCCCGCGCATTCAGCTCGATAGAGCGATGCAAGAACTCGTCGTCCGACAGGGCGGCGATACCGGCGGCTTGCGCTGGCGTCGAAGGTTCGAACGGCAACTTGACCTTGAGCAGGTTGCGGATCAACTCCTCATGCGCGAACCCGTACCCGATCCGAACACCGGCCAGCCCGTAAACCTTCGAAAACGTGCGCAGCGTGATCACGTTGTCGTAACGGTAATGCAGGGAATCGGGGTACTGCGGGTTGTCCTTCGCGTATTCGAAGTAGGCTTCGTCGAGGATGATCAGCACGCGCTCCGGCACGTGCCGGTAGAAATCGTCGAACTGTTGCCTGGTGAAAATCGTGCCCGTAGGGTTGTTCGGGTTGGCGAGATAAACGAGCTTGGTATGGGAATTGATCTGTCCGGCCAGCGCTGGCAGATCGTAGTGCCAGTCGCGGTAAGGCACGGTCCGGTATTTCACGCCGCGCGAGCGCGCCAGCACCTGGAAACCGATGAAGGCTGCTTCCGTGGTGAGCACCTCGTCGTCATCGCACAGAAATGCGCGCACGATGTTGGACATGATGCCCTCCGAACCGCTGCCGGCGATCACATTTTCCAGTTTGAGCGAGAACCTGCGCGCCAGAGCCTCACGCAAATCGAGGCCCCCATTCGGATACAAGTGCAGCCCTGCGAGCGAGCGCCGGACGGCCTCGACCGCGCGCGGCGAGGCGCCCAGCGGATTCTCGTTGGAAGCCAGCTTGGCGACCCGGCTCAGCCCGTATTGCCTGCGAACCGATTCGGCCGTCCGCCCGGCTTCATAGGGCCAGAGGGCTTCAATATAAGGAGGAACAAGTGGCACCCTAGACGCATCCCTGGTACGCAGTGTACCATAGCACCTCCTAGAAGTGGTTGTATTCGCTAGCGGCGTTTGGTATAAACAAGACAGGAATGGATCGAGGGGAGGGGATGATGTCTAAAGCCTCTGCAATCA
Organism: Bryobacteraceae bacterium; assembly: GCA_036404395.1. Taxonomy (GTDB): domain Bacteria; phylum Acidobacteriota; class Terriglobia; order Bryobacterales; family Bryobacteraceae; genus Bog-375. The sequence goes on from DASWZP010000168.1 coordinate 49,255, forward strand.
CTGAGGATTTGGAGCGCGGGCTGACCACCGGCCACGCCCCGTTCATCGAGGAAGCCCGCTCGCGCGGTGAGCTTTACATCCGCCAGCCGTACGAGTTGTACTCGGCGGCCAACCACGAATCGTGGCGTGGTCTTTTTGAGCGCATCCAGCCGCGCTGGGATCGCTACGCCAACCGTCACTTCCTGCAAGGAATCGAGACGCTGCAACTGCCTCCCGACCGCATTCCGCGGCTCGCCGACGTCAATCGAGTACTCGAGCCACTGACCGGATTCCAGGCCAAAGCCGTGAGCGGCTACGTGCCGGGTCTGCTTTTTTTCGACTGCCTGCGGCGCCGCGAGTTTCCCACCACCATCACGATTCGTTCCGCCAGCCAACAAGACTATTTGCCCGAGCCCGACATCTTCCACGACCTCGCCGGCCACGTGCCGATGCACACGGAGAAGGCTTTCGCCGACATTTTGGTGCGCTTCGGCGATTGCGCGCGGACCGCGGTCGAAATCTCGGCGGGCATCCGCGACGAGCGGGAACGCGCACGGCGCCTCACCAGCATCATCCGGGCTCTGTCGCGTTTCTTCTGGTTCACCATCGAATTCGGTTTGATGCGCGGCCCCAACGGGATCCGTGCATACGGCAGCGGACTTCTCAGTTCCTACGGCGAATTACAGCACGCCATCGAGTCGGACGAAGTGGGCCGCTTTCCCGTTCAGACCGAATGGGTGATCAACCAGGCCGCCGAGATCGACCACTATCAACCGCTCTTGTTCATTGTCGATTCCTTCGAGCATCTCTTCGATCTGGTGGACCAGCTCGAGCGTTGGATGCGTGAGGGTAAACTGAACAACGTGGCGCCCGGGCTGCCCCAGATCGACGAACGGGACTTGCGCAGCTTTCTGGAAGCGGCGAGCCGATGATGGTGCGAGGCAACGCCACCGCAAACGCCGAGCGGATGAGAGAGCTGGTCCGCAGCCTGCGCGCACTCGAAGCCCGGATCCAGGCAGGCGGCGGCCCGGCCAAAGCCGAGAAACAGCACAAGGCCGGCAAGCTGACGGCGCGTGAGCGCATTGCCCGCCTGCTGGATCCAGGCAGCCCATTTCTAGAAGTCGGCCTGCTGGTCGCCTACGACCAATACGAGGGACAAGGCCCGTGCGCGGGCGTGGTCACCGGCCTCGGGCGCATCGAAGGAAGAGCGGCGGTCGTGGTAGCTAACGACGCCACGGTCAAGGCCGGTTCCTGGTGGCCGGAAACCATCACGAAGATCCTGCGCGCGCAGGAAATCGCCATGCGCAACCGCGTTCCGATCGTCTATCTGGTGGACTCGGCGGGCGTGAATCTGCCGCTACAGGACGGCATCTTCCCCGGGCAATATGGCGCGGGCCGAATCTTTTATTACAACTCGCTGATGCGCCGGAAACTGCGTGTGCCGCAGGTATCGGCGGTGATGGGCCCGTGCATCGCGGGCGGTGCTTACCTGCCCGCCCTGAGCGACGTCATCATCATGGTCGAGAACGTCAGTTTCCTGGGACTGGGAGGACCGAACCTGGTGAAGGGGGCCACCGGCAGCACGGCCGGCTCTGAGGAACTTGGCGGCGCCTCCATGCACACCGTCTCGAGCGGTGTGGCCCATTACAAAGCCGAGGACGATGCGCATTGCCTGGAGCTGATCCGGCAGGTGTTCCGCGCCTTTCCTCCAGCGCCGCGCGAGGTCACCGGGTGCGCGCCCGCTCTGCCTGCTTCCGAGCTTTACGAAGCGCTGCCGGCGGACCACCGGCTGCCCTACGACGTGGAGCGCATCATCGGCGCGATTTTCGACCGCGACGACTACCTGGAGTTCCAGCCGGATCATGCGCCGGAGATGCTGTGCGCGCAGGCACGGCTGAACGGGCGGCCAGTGGCTTTGGTGGCAAACCGGCGTGGCTTCCTGAGAACCGCGGCCGGGCCGCGCGTCGGCGGCATCGTCTATACCGAATCGGCGCGCAAGGTGGCGTATTTCGTGGACAACGCCGAGCGGCAGAGCTGGCCCTTGATCTACCTGCAGGATGTCTCCGGCTTCATGGTCGGCGTGGAAGCGGAAGCGAGCGGCATTATTCGCGCGGGGGCGGAGATGGTCGAGACCATGTCCTGCGCGACGGTCCCCAAGATCGTTTTGACCCTGAACCACGCCAGCGGAGCGGGCTATTACGCGATGGCCGGCCAGGGGTTCGACCCTCACTTCACGCTCGGTTGGCCCACCGCGCGCATCGGGGTGATGGAGGGCGAATCGGCGGTACAGGCCGTTTTCGGGGCGGAAATCGAGAAACACAAATCCAACGGGCAGCCGCTGCCGCCGGAGATCGAGCGGCGGATTGCACAGACGCGCGCCGATTACGACCGCTGGCTGGAGGCGACCTTCGCGGCGGCGCGAGGCCACGTGGACGCGTTAATCGATCCGCTCGAAACCCGCCAGACTCTGGCGTTTCTGCTGGAGGTCACGCTCGAGAATCCGAACCGCAGGCCACTGGCGCTGGAGACGCTGTCATGATTCGGGTCGCCAATGGGCAGGGTTTCTGGGGCGATTGGCTGGAGGCGCCAGCGCGGCTGGTGGAGCAAGGCCCGATCGATTACCTGACACTCGACTATCTGGCCGAGGTGACCATGGCCGTGCTCGAAAAGCAGTGGCAACGAAATCCCGAACTGGGTTACGCGGCCGATTTCCCGCCGCTGATGGAGCGCCTGGCGCCAAAGCTAAAGCAAAAGGGGATTCGCGTGGTCACCAACGCGGGTGGATTGAATCCCCGCGCGTGCGCCCGCGAGGTGCTGCGCCGCGCGCCCGGATTGAAGGTAGCCATTGTCGAAGGCGACGCGGTGACGGCGCGCATCGACGAGTTTCTGGCGAAGGGCTACCGGTTGAACCATATCGATACCGGCGAACCCCTCGACAATGTCCGCGGCAGGATTCTGAGCGCGAATGCCTACCTGGGAGCATTCCCGCTCGCACAAGCCCTGACGGCGGGCGCGGACGTGGCGATCTCCGGGCGCTGCGCCGATTCCGCGCTGGTGCTGGCGCCCTCGATTCACGCCTTCGGGTGGGGAGCCGGCGACTGGGACTTGCTCGCCGCCGGCGCCACGGCGGGGCATATCGTGGAGTGCGGCGCGCAGACCACCGGCGGCAATTCGCAAGTGGACTGGCGGGAGATTCCCGATTTCGATGAGATCGGCTACCCCATCGCCGAAATCGCCGCCGACGGTAGCTTCGCGATCACCAAGCACGCGGGCACCGGCGGGCGCGTGACTGCGGACATCGTCAAGGAACAACTGCTGTACGAGATCGGCGATCCGCGCCGCTATCTGACGCCGGACGTAATCGCCGATTTCACCGCTCTCCATCTCGCCGACGATGGACCGGACCGGGTCCGCATCACCGGCGCCAGGGGCCGCCAGCGGCCCTCGTGCCTGAAGCTGAGCATCAATTACGCGGCGGGCTGGAAGGCCACGGGAATGCTGGTCTACACCGCGCCGGACGCGGTCGCCAAGGCCCAGGCCGCCGATCGGATCGTGCGACGCAGGATCGAAAAGCTCGGCCTGCGCTTCGACGAAATCTACACCGAATACCTTGGCTGGAACGCGTGCCATGGAAACGCCGCGCCGGCCGCGTCCGACGTGCCGGAGGTGCAGTTGCGGATCGGCGTCCGCGGCCAGGACAGAAGCGCCGTGGACCGCTTTACCAGGGAAATGGCGCCGCTGGTTCTCAGCGGCCCGCCCGGCGCCACCGGCTACGGCGGCGAAGGGCGCCCTAAGGTACGCGAAGTGATCGGGAATTGGGCAGCGCTGCTTCCCCGCGAGGAGATCCGTCCCAGCGTCGAGGTTTTCGGATGAAGGCGCCGCTCTCACAAATCGCCCACACGCGCTCCGGCGACAAAGGCGACACGGTCAATATCGGCGTAATCGCCTGGCGCGCCGCGGACTACCCAACCCTGGTGCGTGAAGTGACCGCGCATCGCGTGTTCGAGTTCTTTAAGGATCGTATAGTCGGACCCGTCGAGCGCTTCGAAGCGCCGAACCTGGGCGCGCTCAACTTCCTGTTGCACGGCGCGCTGGGCGGTGGCGGCACGGTTTCGCTGCGTATCGATTCGCAGGGAAAAGCTTTCGGCGCGGCGCTGCTGCGGATGGAGATCGAAATCGATGAGTGAAAAACTGATCGTGCGGCGCGAGGGGCGCGTGGCGCGCCTCACGCTGAACCGCCCGGAGGCGCGAAACGCGCTCGATTCCCAGCTCTGCGCCGCGCTGCACCGCGCACTCGAGGAAGCCAACGCCGACGCGACCGCCGGTTCCATTCTCCTCGATGCGGCCGGCTCCGCATTCTGCGCCGGCATGGACCTCAAAGAGCCAGCGGCGCTCGATTCCGCTTCGCTTCCGCCGCTGCACGTGGATCTGTTCTCGTTCGGCCGCAACCTGACTAAGCCGATGGTAGCGGCCGTTCAAGGGCCCGCTCTCGGCGGCGGCGCCGGCCTGGCATTGAATGCGCACATCGTGCTCGCCGCCGATAGTGCCCGGTTCGGGCTGACCGAGACCCGCATCGGACTCTGGCCCTACGCAATTTTCCCGGTAGTGGCGGCGGCGGTCGGCAGGCGTAAAGCGGCGGAGCTGGCAATCACGGGCCGCATCATCGGCGCAGCCGAGGCAGCGGCGCTCGGCATGGCGGATGAAGTGGTCCCCGCCGAGAGCCTGGCGGCTCGCGCGATGGAGTTGGCGAGCCAGCTCGCGCGAGGCAGCAGCGACGCACTGGCCGCCGGGCTGGGTTTCCTGCGGGACACAGAGGGCTTGCCTCCGGAGGAGATTCACCGGCTGGCGGCCGAGCGCCGACTGGAGGCGCAGCGGACCGCCGATTTTCGGGAGGGAGTGGAAGCGTTCCGGCAAAAGCGCGAGCCCGTATGGCCATCACATCGTTCGTAACGGTTCTTGCCGGTAACGCGGGCGGTCTTGCCGCCGGTGTTTTGTTACATCGATTCGCTGGGTTGAAGACGCGAAGCGGCTGGGAACCGCTCGCCGAAAGGGGTTAGGGAGGGGACAAATGAGCGCCAGTCACGCTGCGCTGGAAACGCGCGCGATATTTCCATACTTCAACGAGGAGCACAAGCTGTTCCGCGCCTCGGTTAAGGAATTCTGTAAACGCGAGATCGCTCCCCGGTCCCAGCAGTGGGAAGAGGATCATCACTACCCCAAGGAGATCTTCCGCCGGGCCGGAGCGCTGGGGCTCTTCGGCATCCGTAGCGATCCCGACTGGGGCGGAGCGGGCATGGACTGGTGGGCCAGCGCGGCCGCGTACGATGCACTGCGCTATACCGACTTCCCCAGCCTCAACATCGGCTTCATGGTGCAGGCCGACCTAACCATCCCCATGATCGAACACCTCGGGACCAGCGAGCAGAAACGGGAATTCCTGGCTCCGGCAATCGCCGCGGACCGCATCGCGGCGCTGGGCATCAGCGAACCCGGCTGCGGCTCCGACGTGGCCGGGATCCAGTGCAGCGCGCGGGAATCCGGCGGCGACCTGATCGTCAACGGGCAGAAGCTGTGGATCACCAACGGCGCCATCGCCGACTTTATCGTATTGGCCGTGCGCACCGCAGAAAACCGGCACAAGGGCATTTCCATCGTGCTCTTTCCGACCGACGTTGCGGGGTTCAGCGTGGGCCGCCGCGTCAGCAAAGTCGGTCACGTAGCGTCCGATACGGCGCATTTGTTTTTCGACGAATGCCGGATTCCGGCGCGGTACATCCTGGGCGAGCGCAACCACGGCTTCTATTACGTGGTGCGCAATTTCCAGGGCGAGCGCGTGGCGCTGACTCTCCTGGTGCTGGCCTTCATGGATCGCGCCATCGAGCTGGCGGTCGATTACGCACGCGAGCGCAAGGCTTTCGGCGTTCCTCTGATCGAAAAGCAAGTATGGAAGCATCGCTTCGCCGAGCACGTCGCGAACATCGAAGCCGCACGCTGGCTCACCTATCGGGCGCTCGATCTCCTGAACCGCAACGAAAAACCGGAAAGCGCCGTGGCGATGGCGAAACTCGTGGTGTGCGACCTGGCACAGAAAGTCACCTATGACTGCATGCAGGTTTTCGGCGGCTTTGGCTATACCACGGAATACCCCATCGGCCGCATCTGGCGTGACATGCGGCTCTACACCATCGGCGGCGGCACCAGCGAAATCATGAAGGAGATCATCGCCAAGCACCAAGGCTACTAAGAGCCTGTCAGGAAACAACCATGCCAAGTTCTGGTGAACAACGTGGCGCACGCACTCGTCGGTGCCGTGTCGAGACTCTTCTCGACACCTAGTCGCCCATGCGATGCCCTGCGTCGGCACGAGTGCCGACGCGGCACGCATGAGTGCGTGCGCCACGTCGGAGAATGGGATCATAAATAGCGTGAGAATGGACAAGTGGCTTTGGGCCGCCCGATTCTTCAAGACGCGTTCGCTCGCGGCGCGAGCATGCGATCTCGGCAGGATTGGGTCCAACGGACAACCGGCCAAGCCTGCCCGCGAGGTCCGAATCGGCGACTCGTTGCAAGTGAAGAACGCGACCGGCGACTTTCGGGTGGAGGTTCTGGGGCTTAGTGAGATGCGCGGCCCGGCGGTGGTTGCGCAAATGCTCTATCGTGAGAGCGAGGAGAGCCGGGAATTGCGGTTAAGGCTGGCAGAGGAGCGCAAATCGATGCCGCACTTCGAAACTTTGCGGGAAGGCAAGCCATCGAAGCGCGATCGCCGCCAAATCGACCGGCTTCGGCGCAGAGTCTGACCACGGAAGAGAAGCAGTCTGGTCGAGCTTTCACGCCGGGCCAGATGTGGGCTTCTTAGCACCAAAACCAGACAATCCCAGAGGCTATCATAGGTTAGTCCGGAGGATATCCACAGCTATGAGCGACGACGCTACCATCCACCGCATCCAGCGGGGACACGAGATGACACGGGTGCTGCGCCCCATGTACGCGCGCCGGCAGTTGCTGGGGCCGACGCCGCGCCACGCCATGCCCGAGGACGGCATGCCGCCGGACACCGCCTACCAGTTGATCCACGACGAACTGATTCTCGACGGCAGCTCGCGCTTCAATCTGGCCACCTTCTGCGGCACGTGGATGGAGCAGGAAGCGCGGCACCTGATGTCGGAGACGTTCGACAAGAACATGATCGACAAGGACGAGTACCCGCAGACAGCCGAGCTGGAGATGCGTTGCGTGCACATGCTGGCCGATCTGTGGCATGCTCCCGATCCCGCTGGCACGCTGGGCACATCCACCATCGGATCCAGCGAAGCGTGCATGCTGGGCGGCCTCGCGCTGAAGTGGCGCTGGCGCGAACGGATGCGCAAGCTGGGAAAGCCGGTGGATCGTCCCAACCTGGTGCTCGGCACCAACACGCAAGTTTGCTGGCACAAGTTCGCGCGGTATTGGGACGTGGAGGAGAGGCAAGTACCGCTCGAAGGCAATCATTCCGTCACCGATCCGGAACGCGCCGCGGCGGCCTGTGACGAGAACACCATCGGCGTGGTGAGCGTGCTGGGCAGCACTTTCACCGGCGAATACGAGAATGTCGGCGCGTTAAGCGCGGCGCTCGACCTGTTGCAGGAAATAACGGGCCTGGACATTCCCATCCATGTGGATGGCGCGAGCGGCGCTTTCGTGGCGCCCTTCATCCAGCCCGACCTGTTGTGGGATTTTCGGCTGCCGCGCGTGAAATCCGTCAACACGTCCGGGCACAAGTATGGGTTGGTCTACCCGGGCGTGGGCTGGATCGTCTGGCGCGAAGCGGCGGATCTCGATCCGGACCTGATCTTCAACGTGGATTACCTCGGCGGCACCATGCCTACGCTGGCCATCAATTTTTCGCGCCCGGCCAGCCAGGTGGTGGCTCAGTATTACAACCTGATCCGGCTCGGTAAGTCGGGTTATCGCGCTATCCACCAGGCGTGTCAGGACGTCGCCGTCCGCCTCGCGAAGAACATCGCCGAGCTCGGTCCGTTCGAGCTGCTCAGCGACGGCCGGGACCTCCCCGTATTCGCGTGGACTCTGAAGGAGTCGACGCACTGGTCGCTGTACGATCTGGCGGACAGGCTCCGCGACCGCGGCTGGCAGGTGCCCGCGTACCGCATGCCTGCCAAGCGGCAGGACTTGGTGGTGCAGCGCATCGTGGTGCGTAACGGCTTCACCCACGATCTGGCCGACATGCTGCTGCGCGACATCCGTCGGCACCTCGATTGGTTCGCCGGGCAGCCCGGTCTCACACCGACGATGGATGGCGCAGGCTTTCATCACTGAGGCAGGGCCCCGAGGACGCATGGAAGCTGGTTTGCATTGGGGGAGAATAGGCCAATGAGCCTCACGGATTTGCTGCTGGGCCGCCCGCTTGCGACTGAGGAAGAGAAGGCCGAACGGATAGCGCCCGGTAAGGGCATTCCCATTTTCGGACTGGATGCGCTCAGCTCCGCCGCTTACGGCCCGGAGGCGGCGCTGACGCTGTTGATTCCTCTGGGAATGGCCGGCGTGGCTTACATAGTCCCCATCAGCATCAGTATCATCATCCTGCTCGGCATCGTATATTTCTCCTACCGCCAGACCATCATGGCGTATCCGCAGGGCGGCGGATCGTACACAGTTGCCAGCGAAAACCTGGGTGTGTGGGCCGGACTATTGGCCGCCGCCTCGCTGATGGTGGATTACGTCCTGACGGCAGCCGTGGGCATTTCGGCTGGCGTGGGCGCCCTGATTTCCGCCGTGCCCTCGCTGGAGAAACACACGCTGGCTTTATGCCTGGCGATTCTGATCGTAGTAACGCTGGTGAATCTGCGGGGCGTCAGCGCCACCGGCGGCATCTTCCTTGCTCCGACATATCTGTTCATCTTCTGCCTGCTGGCGATGATTGCGCTGGGCGTCATTAAAACGCTGCTGGCCGGCGGACATCCCGTCCCCGTGGTCGCACCGCCCCACCTGAGCGGCGCCACCGAAGCTCTGGGCATTTGGCTGCTGCTACGAGCCTTCGCCAGCGGCTGCACGGCGATGACCGGCGTGGAAGCCGTCAGCAACGGCGTGATGGCTTTCAAGGAACCGGCCTGCGTCACGGCCCGTTTCACCCTTACCCTGGTAATCGGAATTCTCATGGTGATGCTGGCCGGCATCGCATTCCTTTCGAAGGTGTATGGCGTCGCGGCTACGCTTCCCGGCGAGGTGGGCTATCGAAGCGTGCTCTCACAGTTGCTTGCCGCCATCACCGGAAACGGCGTCTTCTATGGCGTGAGCATTGGGTCGATTCTGGTGGTTCTGGCGTTGTCGGCGAACACGGCCTTCGCCGACTTTCCGCGCCTGTCCCGGGCCATTGCGGAGAACGGTTTCCTGCCGCATGGCCTGGCGATCCGCGGCCGCCGGCTGGTTTATACCCAGGGGGTCTACGCGCTGGCGCTGTTGGCCGGCGCGCTGCTGATCGTATTCGGCGGAGTTACCGACCACCTGATTCCACTCTATGCGGTGGGCGCATTCCTGGCCTTCACACTCTCCCAGGCCGGCATGGTGATGCACTGGAAGCGCGTGGGAGGCCCTGGCTCGAACAAAAGCATGCTCGTGAACGGAGTGGGAGCCTTGGCGACGGGGCTCACGGTGATCGTCGTACTGATCGCCAAGTTCACCGAAGGCGCTTGGATTACGCTCCTCTTGATTCCCGGGCTCATCACGATGATGCGAGTGGTAAAGCGCCATTACAAGCATGTGGCCGAGGAGGTCAATATTGATGCGCGGTTGAACATCGCGGACATAGCCCCGCCGCTGATTGTAATCACCGTCGACCGTTGGAGCCGCATTACGCAGAAAGCTCTGCGCTTCGCGATGGCGATCTCACCCGACATCCTGGCAGTGCACGTAGTGAGCGACCAGGAGCCGGACTCGCTCGCGAGCCACTGGGAGGATTTGGTGGAGCAACCCTCGCGCCAGGCCGGCTTGGCTGGGCCGGGCCTGGTGGTTCTCAAATCGCCTTACCGATTCGTGATCCGGCCGATCCTGAACTACGTGCTCGATCTGGAAAAGACCCACCCACGGCGGCAGATTGCAGTACTGATCCCCGAGTTAGTGGAGCGCCGCTGGTACCTGAATCTGCTGCATAACCATCGCTCTGAAGTGCTGAAAGCCCTGCTCCTGTTCCAAGGCGAGAGGCGGATCACAGTGATCAATATCCCTTGGTATCTGCCCGACTGAGCCCGGCACCGGAGACTCAAAGGCTGTCGGACACTCCGTCGAACCTACCGCGCTTTCACCGAAAGGAACTCGCGCACGTTTTCGCGCAACAGTTGCGGGAAGGTCTTATCCAAGTAAGAGCGGATCGAGACGTAGCACTCGTCGCAGTTGTTGTGGCGCGTGAACTCTTCCACCATTCGCGCGCGGTCCTCGAGCTTATACTTGCCGAACTGCATCGAGCACGGTTGCAGGGCGCCATCCGCCGTCACCACCAGGAAGCGCAAGCCGGCCTTGCAGCCCGGCGCGCTGGCGTGTTCGAAATAGCGGCGCGTGGCGGCCAGCGTGCTTGGAGCGTTGACGATCCAGTTGGTCTCGTCGCGCCGCCGCTCCACGCGGTCGAGTTGGCGGTTCAGCATCGCCAGTTGCTCGGGAGATGTCAGCAGGTAGTCGCGGCAGCCCGTTCGCCGCGCCGAGTAGGCGCTGTAACAGAGGTTGACGCCCCAGGCGCGGGCCTTGTCCGCGATCGCGTTGATCTCGCCCACGTTCTCGCTGGTGATGCAGGAATTGAGAACGATGTCGTCGTGTCCCAGCGCGGCCAGCTTCGGAATCAGGCCTTCCAGGTGCGCGTACAGGCCCGGATGAACGCGGAACTGGTCGTGCCGATCGTCGGGAAAATCCAGGCTTACCGAAAACTGGTCGATGCCCGCCTCGCGCAGTTCCAGATAGCGCTGCTCGGTCATCAGCGACCAGTTGGAGACCAGAATTGTGTACGGCAGGCCGTGGCCGCACTGGATGTTGCGCACAATTTCAGTCAGGTCCGGCCGCATCAGCGGTTCGCCGCCCGAAACCTGCACCACGCACGGCTGCAACGCCTCCATGTAACGGGGATAGTCGGAGGGCCGCAGGTTGCGCGTTTCGTCGCGCGGACCGCCATGGTCGCAATGCTTGCAATAGCACGTGCAGGCGTCGGTCACCTCGAAGGACACCACCAGCGGGCGGTCGCTCACCCAGTTGCGCGTGCCGCGGCCGATGATCCGCAGCGATTCCGTGAGTGGCACCTTGCGCATGGTTTCGTCGGTCGCCCTCCCGCCGCGCGAGAACTCGCGCCCCACCGGGATCAAGCGGCGGATTCTTCAGGGCTGATGCCATTGTAATCGAATTCACCGTTTCCGTTGGGGGCCGGGCACGCTCGGGCACGCTGCCGCCTCTGCATCCTAACCCACCCGAAATGCGATGGGAAGGTTGGCAGGCGGAAGCGCCGGCCCCACCATCCCGGCGTACAATAGGTTGCGCGGCGCTTCGGGCCGACGGAACTTTGGCGGTCGCGCGCGCGTATTACTTGCGAGATCTTATGACAGCCACAACCAGCCCGCTTCTGGGCCCAATCCACGCACTTCTGGCGGAGAAAGGTTACGAAGTCTCCGAGCCAGCACCAGATACATTGACCATCCGGGAGGTCGAACGCGGAGTCACCGCGCGCGCGGTGCTACAGGGCGACATCCTGTTCCTGTCGCTGGTATGCACGGTGGCGCCCAAGGCGGCCATCACGCCGGAAATCATGGCGAGCATGCTGGCTGCCGGCAACGGCATTTCCACCTCCTATTTCCAGCTTTATGACGCGGGCGACGGCAAGCTGGCCGTGACCCTGAACAACTTCTGCAAACTGCTGGACTGGGGACCGGAGGACGAGGACGAAGTTCTCTCCTGCGTCCATTTCCTGCTGGTGGATGTGATGACAGCCCGCCAGCTTTTGAGCGGTTTGAGTTCGTAAGCGAGGAACACGATGCCATTCTTAGGCGATTTCATGTCGAGACTGGGCCGCGTGGCGCGCGGCCAGGCCAATGCGGGCGCCGATGCCCTTGAGGACGCCACGTTCGAAGCCACCGTGAATCAGACCGTGGCGGACATGCGGAACGAGTTGAACAACGTGGTGCGCGCTTCGGCCGTGGCCATGAGCAACTACAACCGCCTGGACGCCGAATACCAGAAGTACGTGCGGCAGTCGCAGGACTGGAAAGACCGGGCGGGCCAGGCGCTGGACGCCGGCAACGAAGACCTGGCCAAGAAAGCGCTGGCCAAGAAGGCCGAATGCGACCGCCAGGTTGCGTCCATGCAGCAGGCCGTGGATGCGGCGCACCAGACCAGCGAAAAGCTGAAGAGCCAGGTCGGCGAGCTGAAGAGCAAGATCGACGAAGGCGAGCGAACCGCTACCACGCTGGTGGCGCGCAAGAACGCGGCTTTGGCGCAGCGCAAAGTGGCCGAGGCCATGGCCGGCGTGGGCAGCGCCGATAACGCTTTCGCCCAGCTCAACCGCTTCGAGGACACGGTCTCCAAGGAAGAGGCCACCGCCAAGGCGTTCGATGAGCTGGCCTCGACCGGCAAGGACGAGGATTTGGAAAAGCAGTTTGCCGAACTGAGCGGCCACGGTGTGGACGCCGACCTGGCCGCGCTCAAAGCGGAACGGCAAGCCGCCAAAGCGCCTACGCCGCCTTACATCCCCAAGGAACTGGGCAGCGGCAGCCCGCCGGTAACAACCGGCGCGCAGGCAGGCGAGAAAGCCAAGGCGTAGACCGGGATGGGCCCGATCACATTCACGCTGACCGGCGTTCTGGTTGCCTTGCTGGTGGTGGTGCTGATGAAACTGTTCAAGACGCCTCACGCCGCCGCGCCCACCGCGGCGCCGGTGGAAGACCTGGCCAATTTGAAGCCAACGCAAGCGCGCGCCGGGGACGTGATTTCGATCGCCGGCGCGGGCGACAACATGACCGACCTCGATTTCACCTCCGACCGCTGCACGTGGTTTCAAGCCGGCGCGCACAACTGGTTCGAGTTGAGCGGCCCCTACAAAGAGCGGCGGGTGGCGATGCGTGTGGACGCGAGCGGCGACGGGGCTGTCAGCATCTCGACGGAGGCGCGCCAGCCGCCGCTCGAAGACCTGGGGCTAAGCGAAGAAGACCTCGCGCAAATGGACGAACGCCAGAACACCGGCGACGACTTCGATTTCGATGGCAAGGTCTGGATGTACAGGATGAGCCGCGAGGTCCAATCGACGCGCAGCGATCAGCCCCAGCCGGTGGGATTCTACTGTTGGGAATATCGGGAGCAGTGCGGCACGGGCATCCTCGCCATCCGCAAGGAGCAGGCCGAGCCGTTCGCCGTCACGCGTTACAGGGGAATCCCCGCCGCCGACGTGACGATCTACCGGGGAACCACGGGCTGACCGCGCCGGCTCGTGACCGGCGGCAGCCACGCCGCATCCGGAAAGGTGGCGGCATTCGATGACTCGATCCGGACTTAAATTCCTCGCGGTATTGCTGACAGTGTCGATCGGCGTGGTGCTCACCGCCGGCTTCGACAACCTGCCGCGCAATCTGCGCCAACAAATCGACAGTGAGCGCACCGCGCTGGCAGCCTCGCAACAGCAGGTCGCCCAAACGAAGACCGAAGTGACCGGCGAGGTCGCGTCGGAGAGCGCGCTGTTCCACGCCATCCCCGCCGCCGTCCAGTATCCCGCCGGGCTGGCGAAATCGGAGTCGCGGCTCGGCGACGCGCAGCGCGACATGGACGAGCTGTCGCGCATGGAGAAGCAGAATCGGCGGCAAGACCGTGAGAAAGTGGAATCGCTGCTGGCCGAAGAGCGTGCCGCACGCGGCGGCGCGGTGAGCACGGCCACGGATATCCAAAAAGACGCTGCTCATTGGATCGAATTGAAGCAGGAACTGCCGCAGCGGCTCGAACAGATGAGCCGCGATTACCAGTCGGTACACGCTTTCGACCTGGCGCCGGTCGAGGCCGCGGTCGCGAAGGGCGAGACCGATTGGCCCGAAAAGAAACCGGCTCTGGACGCGTGCGTCGCCGGGCTCCACGGCGTCGTCACGCAAAGCGACAACCTGTGGCAATCGAGCGCCGAAGAGCGCCAGCGAGCGGCTGCCGGCGATTTCGCGCACCTCGATTTTGCCGCGCTGGTGGCAGCGCAAGACGCGTTACACAACGCCGCCACCGGGCTGCCGCACCAGGCCGAGGACGTCCGCTCGCTCGACGGAGAGCTTTATTACTCGTGGGACAAGATTCTGGTCGACATGGAAGTGCGCGGCACCGGCAGCGCGCGCCATTACGACCAGGCGATCCGCACCGTCAAGACGCGCGTGGAGGACGCCGCCGCCAAGCCCGGCGCCAGCACGTCCGACGAAGCGTGGGTGGATGTTTCCAGCGGCGCCTACGATGCCATGCGCAACGACCTGGGCATGGCCATCGAACATAAGCCCGCCGGCAAGTTCGATTCCGAAGCCGATCGCGTGGCGCAGCCCGCCGGCTTCGCTTACATGGCGCAGCCCGGCCAGGTGTCTAATCAATACGGCTATTGGGACCATCGCGACGGACGCGATTTCTGGGTCTTCTACGGCCAATACGCGCTCATGCGCGATCTGCTGTTCAACCGCTCCTACCGGCCCATCGAGCGTTACGAGTGGGAAGGCTATCGCGATTCATGGCGCAGCGGACGGACTTATTATGGCCGCGATGAAGCGGCCGGTGCGCCGAAGTACGGTTCGCAAGGCACCGCCACGCAGGATCGATACGCCGGCTCCAGCTATGCCAAGAGCGGCGGGTTCCGCGATTCGCAGTACGCCTCGAAGAGCGGCTCTTACCGCAATTCACCGTATTCCTCGCCGGGATCTCACGACCCGAACGCCGATCATAGCGCGCGTCACTTCGGCCATGGCGGCGCGGAAGAGCCGCACACGCCTGGGTTCCATGCGGCGCCGCGCGCTCCGCGCCCCGCCTTCCGCCCGCCCAGCATGCCGAGGCACTTCGGGCGCCATTGAACTGCACCGACGCGGGATTCGGCACGCGAAGGCGAAGGGAACGGTTCGACAGACGTAGCGTCGCAAGATGGCGTGCCGGGGCTGCGAGGCGCTAGCCGGGAGGATGCAGGGCTGCTTTGGCGGGGTAATCAGCGAACCGTTCGGAGCTTCTGTTTCCGGAGGAAGAGGCCGATGCTCAGGAGCGCTGCGCCGCTCAGCAACAGCGTTTCGGGTTCAGCAACCACAGGGGGCAGCGGATCGGCGGAGAAGTTGCCGCTACCGGCACTGTTGTTAGACGTCAGGAAGTCATCAGTAATAGACAATACCGGTTTGAGATTCGACATACTCCACGACAATGCCAAGGTCTCTGTATAGTAATTGAAATTGAGATAGTCGGAAGTGAAGGTGACCGCAGTAAGATGGTACGAAGAGTCGGCGGACTGAAACGTCATTGCGTTCCCGCCGTCGGTGCCGCTTAGCGAACCGAACGAGAAGTTTCCAGACAGGAGATTGGTGCCCCACGAACTGATGATCGTGAAGGTTCCGGTGAACCCGGACTCACCATCCGTGCCACCCGGGCCGCCATTGTTATAGGCGTCCCCAGTGGTCGATGCGTTCAAAGTTAGCGTGGCGTCCGTGCCTTGAGGGACCCCAGTGTCCAGGAGCGTGCTGAAGTTGAAGGTGATGCTCGTCGTCGCGGTCCACGACTCGGAGCTGGCGTTCTCCGTAAGTATAAAATCGTTGCCCTCGGTGCTGATCTCGGCCCAAGTCGCAAGTTCGGCGGCTAAGGCCAAGCCAGGTAGACCGACGACCAAGATTAGTATAATCAATAGACGTCTGAGCATTCCATCCTCCGAAGATGTATGGTCAGAATCAACATCACAGGCGCACGCAGACTAAGCCGCACCAATAAAAGCATAGTTCTGCAAGTCCTGAGGATACTAGCAAGCCCCCAAAATGTCAATTAACAAATACCCGCAATCAGAAGGCGAGAAGCGAAAAAAAGGTCCGGAAGTCGTGGTTGGCTTCGGCCAATGAGGTCTAAATAGCTGATTATTCGGCAGTTATCTAGATGAAGTCTTCGAGTCCGGTTGGCAGGTATGGGAGGGTACTATTGGAACTAAGGGGTAACGGGTGGTGGGGTTGGACGGCCGCATCCGCGGGTTTTTCTGGTCCATCCGGGCCCACCGTCCCCGTCAATGAAACACAGCGGACTGGGCAGGAGGCTACACGGCGGCGGGATATCGCTGGTATTCCGGCCGCGAACAAGCGTTGTACAAGATGCGCCGCACCTCGGGCGCGTAGAACGGTTGCGACAGCAAATCGTAGGCGCCCAGGTTGAGGGCTTCGGCCCAGAATCGGGCGTCGGCGTGGGGATCGGTGACGATCACCTCCGGGTCGCCTGGGAGCTCTCGAGCCAACTGCAAAACATCCAGCCAGCCCGCATCGGGTAGAATGGCTTCGGTCAACAGGACATCATAGTCGCACTGCTGAAGCAGGGTGCGTGCCTGCTGGTAATTTTCGACGTGCTCCAGGGCAACGGGAAGAGATCCCAGCATCCGCGAAAGTTGGCGGGCATCGTCATGACGCCCGGAAATGAAGAGTATCCGAGACCTCATTGGTGCACACTTGCCTTTCTGAACTTTTTTCATTTTATCCCGGAATTACTAAAACCGGGTGACAAAATTGGGGACAGCGCACCCGGAAAGCGTTTCCATTGGGTGAATTAACACTTTTCCCTTGATGTCCGGCTAAGTGGTGAGCCGCGAAAGTGGAATTCTCAGGTGTTTTTTGAGAGAGGAGAGCACGATACCCGCAAAGGCGGGCGGTTCCAGGACTGTTCAGGCAAGGGGCATGGCGCCCTCGGTCAAGCTGTTTTTTCGTGTTTCATCACGGCCACATAGCCCAAGTTGCGGTAAAGCTGTTGAGAATCCAGGCCGAATCCTACCACGAAGCGGTCCGGAATTTCGAAACAGCGGTAATCGACGGGCACCTGCACGATGCGGCGGCTGGTTCTATCGAGGAAGGTGCAAACGGCGAGCGAATTGGGCGCGCGGCCGGCCAGGTTCTGCATGAGGTAGCGGAGCGTGAAGCCGGTATCGACGATATCCTCGATCAGCAGTACGTCCTCGCCTTCGATGCTGTCGTCCAGGTCCTTGGCGATGCGCACTACGCCGGGAGCGCCGCTGCGGTTGGAGAAGCTGGAGATGCCCAGGAAGTCCATCTTGACCGGAACTTCGATGGCACGGGCGAGGGCGGTGAGAAAAAAGACCGAGCCTTTGAGAACGCCGACCAGTTTCAGGGTCTTGCCTGCGTAGTCGCGCGAAATGCGGGCGCCCAGTTCGCCGATGCGCTGCGCGATCTCCTCTTCGGTAAACAGGACCCGTTCAATGCCGGGCGGCAAGGGGGCGCTCATGCGATCACCGGGCGCTGGGCAAGGCCGTACTTAAAAATGAGGTTCTCAAAATCCTTCTGATAAAACACCTGGATGTTCAAGTGGGGATAAAGTTCGCGCAACAGACGGACCTTCCGGTTCTTGCGAGTTACCAGAGACTGCTTCATGGTGGTTAGTTCCACGTATAAGTCGAATTCCGGCAGATAGAAGTCCGGCGTAAACGATTCGATCGGGCGAGCGTCGCGGTCGTACTGGACGGGAAAGCTGCGCGGCTCGTATTCCCAGGCGATCCGGTAAAAGTCGAGCAGGTTGGCGAACATTTCCTCGCTCGGGTTGGCGAAGATTTTCTTGCGAATCGTGATTTTGTCGGGCGGCACGATGCCATAGCGGGCAAGCCGCAGCCGCATCTGGAACTGGAGTTGGGCTTCGGCGGCGGCGGAGAGGAACCCGCGTTCGGTCAGCGCCAGCGTGGCGGCTGCGCGGTCGATCAGTTCGGCCATTTGTTCGCCGCTGACGGTTTCGGCATTCAGCAGGAGGTCGAAGAGATCGGCGGTGGCGCGGGTTTTGCCAAACCGGGCTTTGCGGGCGGCGCGGTCGGCGGCTTCGAGCTCCAGCAGGCGCTGGCGGGCGGCGGCGCGCTCCAGGCGGCAATCCAGCATGATGTTGCCGATGCGCACATTTTCCGGGGCCACCACGTGGACCCGCAACATGCCGGGGAAGTGGCGCGACTGGAGTTCGCCGCCGGCCGCGCAGTAAACAATGTGATGGGCGGTAGCCAGGCGCGCCAGGACCGAAGTGGCCAGGCTCGCCCAGGCCTTATCGGGAATGCGGGTTTCGGCGCCGAATTCCTCCGCGGCCAGAGCTTCCAGCCGCGCCTGCGTGAGCAGCTCGAAACCCAGCCGTTGCGCGGTGATGCGCGCAACCTCCTCAAACCTGCACCCCGGATGCCCAGAAACCGCGATCAGCGCCATGTCCCAAGCTCATCATAACGCCAATCCGAGGATCGCCGGGCGGATCGGGCGCGAGACTGGCCGCAACGCCGGCGGTCTTGCCGCCGGTTCTTTGCGAGCCACGTCGGGTTGCTTTTCGTGCCGCTATCGTTTCGCCGCGGACTTCCGGGCGGGCGCTTGCGCGGCGGCTGTTATCGCCGCGGCGGAGCGGTTTTGGCTTCGCCATCCGCCCGAGTCGTATCGTATTGATTCCTAATGGCAACGGGGATCGCTTGCGCGTGTCGCCTGCCGGCGGTAAGCTTCAAGGTAGAGGAGTACTCGGATGAGGGCCCTATTCAGGATTACCCTTTCGTTCACATTGCTGGCGTGGTGCGCCATGGCGCAACACGGCGGCGGACATGGCGGCGGATCGCATGCTTCGATGGGAGGCGGCAGCCGCGGCGCCGTGTCGAGTGGTTTTCACGGTGGCAGTTACGGAGCAGTGCGCGGCGGAGCGGTCGGCTCGGGATACCGCGGCGGCATCGGCTATGGCGGCCTTCGAGGCTATGGCTACGGTTACCGGGGCTACGGGTATCGCGGAGGCTACTGGCCATATTACGGCTGGGGTTATCCCTGGTACGGCTTCGGTTTCTCGTCTTGGCCCGGTTATTACAACGGATATTACAACTATTATCCGTATGATTACTATTATCCGGACACTTACAGCGATCCGGCTTATGCATACACACCCGCCCCCGCGGCAACTTACGCTCCGGCGCAGGGTGACCCTTACGGGCAAGCAGCCACGTCTGGCACTTACGGCGGCGCGGCGCATTCTGTAACCCACACTTATGACGAGTACGGGCAGGAGACGGCGGCTGCCGGTGGAAGCGCCGCGAATTCCTCACCCATTTACCTGTTCGCGCAGAAGGACGGCGGAATTCAGGCGGCGGCTTCCTATTGGATCGCGGACCAGAGGCTGCACTACGTCACGCTGGATCGCCAGGAAAAGCAGGTGGACCTGAGCTCGATCGACCGCGCCCTCACCCAGCAGTTGAACCGCGAGCGCCACGTTTCCATCACGCTGCCGCCACAATAACCCGGCGCGTCTGAGCGTGGGGAAGCTATCTGCGGTGGAACATTCGAGGTTGGCAGGCGAAAGCGCCTGCCCCACTGTTCTTCGCAATAACTTATGGCATCTCGGACGCACCGCGCCATAGTGTTCGAGTATCAATTCGATTGACGCTCCACGCAAGTTCGGTTATACTCGCCAAAAGCCGGAAGGTGCGCCTTCGGGCCTTGGGCACTCAGGACCGATTGAATGACAGCGAAACCACTGACCGGACGCCTGCCAATTGCCAGACTCGGCTTCTACATCGTCTGTATCGTCTTGGTGGGGGTAATGTGGCAGGTTACGAACTATGTGAATAGCAGGCCTTACCCGACGGCGCCAGATAGCCAGCCGGAGATGGACAAAGCCGTGGACGCCTATGAGAATATCAACAATCTGCTGATCACTCTAGGCACTGGACTCTTGGGAGCGATGGGTTTCCTGCTGACCAGCAAGCCCCGAGAGCACTATCGGCTGCGGGAAATGTGGCCCGCCGTCCTCAGTGCGGTTTTTGTCGGCCTCTCCCTTTACTTCGGGTATATCTCCTACCAGAACGTCGAATTTGTGCTCCTGAACTCGGTCGGGACGCTCGACATCGACCTGGTTCAATTGCCGAAGACCGCGCATTTTTATACATTGCTATTAGGTGTTTTCTTTTTCGCTGACTTTGTGATGCAAGACCTAGGCAAGGCGGACTAACATGAAAACGCAACGGCTGCTCCCAGTGCTGGAACTGGCGCTGTGCTGCCTCTTCCTGTTCCCCGGGCTATTGCGGTCGCAGATGCCCCAGAAGCCAGGCAGGCTGACCGTCGATTCCACGCCGCCCGGCGCCACCGTGGCCATTGACAACCGGCAAATGAGCCGGCCGACACCGTTTACGTTTGTGCTCTCGCCCGGCCAGCACAGCGTAAACGTGAGAGGCAAAGACCAGGCCGGCAAGGACATGAGCTGCACTGCCTCGCTGAACATCGCAGCCGGAGCCGCCAAGTCGGTCCACTGCACGGCGAGAGGATGGGATCCACCAGTTAGATAGGCGAACCATCGCGGGTGGATTTGGCTCCGGAGAGCTCGTTCGATAAGTGCTGTGACAACCGGTGCCTATGATCTGCGAAGAAGCGCGCCCGCAAGCGGGCGTTGGCAAGCTAAAGCATGCCCTACCATAGGGAGCGGTCGGCGGCGATAACCTCCCTTACGCTGCCGCTTCGGCGGGGCCGAAGCGCACGGCCACCAGGCGCGAGACGCCGGGCTCCTGCATGGTCACGCCGTAGAGCGCCTCGGCGGCTTCCATGGTGCGCTTGGAGTGCGTGATCACCACGAACTGCGTTTCGAGCGACATCTCTTTCAGCAGCAACGTGAGCCTGCCGATGTTGGCCTCGTCGAGCGGCGCGTCCACTTCGTCCAGCACGCAGAATGGGCTCGGCTGGTAGCGGAAAATGGCCATCAGCAGCGCCACCGCGGCCAGCGCCTTTTCGCCGCCCGATAGCAGCAGCACATTTTGCAGCCGTTTGCCCGGCGGCGAGCAAACGATGTCGATGCCCGATTCGGCGAGGTTCTCCTGGTCGGTGAGGCGCATTTCGCCGGTGCCCCCGCCGAACAGCGACTGGAACATGCCGCGGAAATTGGCGTTGATGGCCTCGAACGCCTCGGCGAACTTCTGCCGCGAGACCTGGTCGATCTCCTGAATCGCTTTCTCGGTGTCGCGGATGGAATCGAGCAGGTCCTGGCGCTGCACGCTCAGGAACTCCTGCCGCTGCTGCGCCTCCTGGAACTCTTCCATGGCGGCCGGATTCACCGCGCCCAGCCCCTCGATGCGCTGGCGAATCTCATTGGCGCCCTGCTCGGCGGCGGCGATCGAGTCGGCGTCCGGAACCGGATCGTCGGCCGGAGCCAAGTCCTCCACCGCGCAATTCAACTCCTTGCGGCTGGTCTCGTCCAGATACTTCAGCTCCGCCTGTTTGCGTACCAGCTCGACTTCGATCTGCGCACGCCGTTCCTGGCTCTCCTGCACGGCCTGGCGCAGGGTCTTCAGCTCTTCTTCTCCGGCGCGCAGCGCCTCGCGCGCGGCCGCGTCTTCGACCGCCATCTCATTGACGGCGGCTTCCACGCGGGAGATTTCGGCCGCCAACTCGGCGCCGCGCCGGTCGAGCTCGATGTTGTCCGCCAAGAGGCATGCACGCTGCTCACCCAGCCGCTCGATTTCCGCCGCCGTCGCGTTGCGCCGGTTGGTGGTCTCCTGGAACTGCTGCTCAAGCCGTCCCATGGCGCTGCGCTCGCCGCGGTGGCGCTCCTCCAATCCGGCTAGATCGGCGCGCGTGGCCGCGTGCTCTTCGCCGATGGCCGCCGCTTCCGCTTCCAGCTTCTCGGCTTCCTGCCGCTCCGCCTCGAGCGCCTCTTCGCGAGCCGCGCGCTGGCGGTCCTTCTCTTCCACCGCGGCGCGGTTGCGCTCGCGGTCGCCGGCGGATTTCTCCGCGTCGCGGCGCAGCCGCTCCAACTCGAGGCGCGCCACCGAGACCTTCGAATTGGCGCGCGAGAGATCCTCGGCCAGTTTGCGCACGTCGTGATCGAGCGCCACGCGATCCTTTTCGCGCGCCTGTTGCAGACTGCGCAGCCGTTCCACCTCGGCCTCCAGGCCGAGGATCTCCCGGCTGATCGCGTCGAGGCGCGCCACCTGGTCGTCGAGCGCCGTCTGCCGCTCGCCCACCGCGACCGCGAGCTCGCGCGCTTCGCGCTTCATGGCCAGCGGTCCGGCGCCGGTTTTCTTACCGCCGGTCACCGTGTGGCCGTGGTAGCAGACGCCATCGGGAAGCAGAAAATAGAGGTGCGGATAGGCCATCGAGAGCCGCTGCGCCGCGCCGCGGTCCTCGGCCACGAAGCACAGTGAAACACGCGGCAGCAGATCCGCGGCGCGATCGCGAAATCCGTTGGTGAGCCGCAGCGAATCGCTCAAGCGCGCCGCGATACCGGTTTCCGGGCCGATGGCCGGCTCCGGCAAGCGCGCCTTGCCGTTGCCGTTCGGCTCCGGATGCACCAGAAACGTGGCGCGGCCGCTCAGCTCGGCGCGGATGAAGTCCAGCCCCCGCTCGGCCTGCTGCCAGCTTTCCACCACCACGTATTCCAGCTCGTCGTGGAGAAACTCCTCCGCCGGCTTTTCATACTGCGGGTCTACTTCCACGTAGTCGGCCAGCACGCCGGCCGGCTTCAGGTCGCCGGCCCTGCCGGTTTCGAGCGACGCGAACAGCTTCTTCACCGATTCGGTAGTGTAGCTGCGGTGCGCCAGCACCTGCTCCAGCGATTCCTTGCGCGCGCGAATCCGCGATACTTCGGTCTTCTCGTGGTCGATGGCCTGCCGCAGTTCGGCGGCCGCCTGTCGGCGGGCGGCGAGATCTTCTTCCGTGCGGCGCCGCTCGCCGGTGACCGCTTCCAATTCGAGCTGGCGCGCCGCCACGGTTTCGGCGAGTTGATGACGCGCCGCTTCCAAACGCTCGATTTCGGCCGCCGCCACCTGCTCTTCCTTCATCGAACGTGTGGTTTCGCGCTCGATGCTGGCGAGATACTCCTCCATCTGCGCCAGTTGATTCCGCAGGTGCGACGCCTCGCCGAGCAGCCGCAGGATGGCCTGCCGGCCGGCTTCGATGGCGCCTTCGCGCTCGCGCAGCCGGGCCTGCAAAGCGTCGCGCTGCTGGTTGATGCCAAGCAACCGGGCACGCGCCTCGGTAATCTGCTCGTCCAGTGCCGTGACGCAGCGCTGGTGGACCGCGATCTCGCCATCCAGTTGTTCCAGCCGCTTCCCTAACCGCTCGGATTCGTTTTCCGCCTGTGCTATCCGTTCCTCGATGGCGCCGCTCTCTTTCACCTGGCTGGCCAGCCGGCCGCGCGTGCGTTCAGCTTCCACGTTGGCTTCGGAAAGCTCCATGCGCGCCGCGGTCAACCGCTCTTCGAGCTCATAGCATCCCGCCTGCGCCCGCTCGTGCGCCTGTTCCTGTTCCGCCACCTGCCCGCCCAGGCTCCTGAATTCCGCCGCCGCCAGATTCAAATCGATGGCGGTCTTGGCCGCATCGCGCTCCAGCAGCCGGTACTTGCCGGATAGCACCACCTTCAGCCGGCTCTCCAGTTCGATCTTCAACTCACCGTACCGCCGGGCCTTCTGCGCCTGCCGCTTGAGCGAATTGGCCTGCCGCGTCACTTCTTCCAAAATGTCGTACACGCGCGACAGGTTCTGCTTGGCGCCTTCCAACTTGGCCTCCGCCAGCCGCTTCCGCGTTTTGAACTTGGTGATGCCCGCCGCTTCTTCGATCACGCCGCGCCGGTCCTGCGGCTTCGAGCTCAAGATCTGCCCGATGCGCCCCTGCTCGATGATGGCGTAGCTTTCCGGCCCCAGGCCGGTGCCCATGAACAGGTCCTGAATATCGCGCAGCCGCGCCGCCCGCCCGTCGATCAGGTACTCGCTGTCCCCGCTCCGGAACAACCGCCGCGTGATGGTGATCTCGCCGCGTTTCTTGGCCCCGCCTTCTTCCACAGCCTGCAGTTTGTGGGCGTCATGTCCGGTGTAATGTTCCGGGTCCACCAGGGTCATGGTCACGTAGGCCATGCCCAGCGGTTTGCGATCGCGCGTACCGGCAAAAATCACGTCTTCCATTCGCGTACCGCGCAGGCTCTTGGCCGACTGTTCGCCCAGCACCCAACTGATGGCATCGGAAATGTTCGACTTGCCGCACCCGTTGGGCCCGACGATGCCGGCGATGCCGGCTCCATTGAAACGGAGCTCGGTGCGCTCGCAAAAGGACTTGAAACCCTGTAGTTCGACGCGTTTTAGTTTCAGCAAAGCTTTAACCTCGCTCGCGATCGGGGGAGTGTAACCATACTAAACCCGTTCGGCACCAAAGTAAAGTGCTCCCACCCCTTTATGTTGGGGTTCGGACCATAGCGCTACTATCGATAGGATACCGCATCCTCCGGATAGGGCATGCTCTAGCTTGCCGGCGCCGGCTTGCCGCAGTTTTTCGCCACTCCGCAGCAAACGGTACTCCAGCTTCTTCAAGATCCTGCTGACGGCGGAGTGGCGCTCGACATTTATCAGGCCGGGCACGCGAGTGGCTTTCGGGAAGGTAGCACGGGGCGCACGGAGCACGCCCCAACTGCTCCGATTATACGCCCCCTGCGGATCGGTTGCCAGCGATGCTTGACACCCTCACAGTGCCGGGCATACGCTCAAAAAAACCATGCCCCACCGCCGACAGTTCCTGCAATCGGTCTCGGCCTCCGCGCTGGCCTCGCCGTGGCTGCCCGGCGTTGCCTCGGCCGAAGATGCCGGCGCGCCACCGCTGCCCAACGCCGCCGACCCGGCCTACTGGGACAAGCTGCGCGATCAGTTTCCGCTGGCCCGCGACAAGGTCTTCTTCAATAACGGAACCATCGGCGCCATGCCGCGCGTGGTCCTCGAGCGGACCGTCGAACACCTGCGCCGGATGGCCATCGACATCGCCGACTGGGATTACCGCGGCCCCAACTGGATCGGCGGCTATGACCCCATGGAGGCGCTGCGCACCAAGGCCGCGCGCCTGGTCAACGCGGATTGGAAAGAGATCGCGCTCACCGAAAACGTCACCTGCGCCAATAGCTACATTGCGGCCGGCCTGGATCTGCCGGCCGGCGCGGAGATCCTGATGAGCGACCAGGAGCATCCCGGCGGCGAAAGCCCTTGGCTCACCGCTGCCAAACGTCACGGCGGCACGGTAGTCAAAGTCGCACTGCCCCGCCCCGCCCACCGTCCGGCGGAATTGATCGATCTCGTCCGGCGCGCCTTCACGCCACGCACGCGCGTGCTCTATCTTTCGCACGTGATCACCGGCAGCGGCGCCATCGTGCCCGTGAAGGAGATCTGCGCCGAAGCCAGAGCTCGCGGCATCCTCACCGTCATCGATGGCGCGCAGGCACTCGGCCACATTCCGGTGGACGTGCGGGACATCGGCTGCGATGCCTACGTCGCCTGTTTCCACAAATGGCTGCTGGCGCCCGCCGGCAATGGCTTCCTTTATGTTCGACGCGACTGCGCCAAGGACGTCTGGACCACGCTCGCATCCGCCAACTGGGCCAATCACGATGACGATGGCTACCGCCTGACGCAGCGCGGCACCGGCAGCCTGTCGCTGCTGGTGGGCGCCGAAGCCGCACTCGACTTTCACTTCGCCATCGGCCCGGCCCGCGTCCAGCAGCGCGTCAAGGAACTCGGCGACCGCCTGCGCGCCGGCCTGCGCGAAATCCCCAAGGTGACTATCTACTCCCCCGAGGATCCCGCCATGTGCGCGGGAATGACCGTCTATTCCATCGACGGCGTCACCGGTCCGAAGCTACAGGACGAAATGTGGAACCGCGGCCGCCTGCGCCCGCGCTCGCTCGGCAACGGCGTCCGCCAGTGCACTCACATCTTCAACAGCCCCGCCGAAATCGATCGCACACTCGAGATTGCCCGCGCCGTCGCCCGCGGATAAATTCATTCAGAATTTACTTGACGGATGGCGAAGAAAAAGCGAATATAGACGGGAAAGGAAAACACCAGCTATGTTGATTCGAGACGCGCTACTGCCCGAGTTCGATCGGGAAACAGCGACCACCCGCCGCCTGCTCGAGCGGATCCCCGACGACAAATTCAGCTTCAAGCCCCACCCGAAGTCGATGGACATGGCCTCGCTGGCCACTCATCTTTGCGAGTTGACGAACTGGACGCCGGAGACTATCAGCAAGGACTCCATCGATCTGGCCAGCTACGATCCCTCGCAGCGCAAGATTGCCGCTTCGCGCGCCGAACTGCTGGAGATGTTCGATAAGTCTGTGGCCAGCGCTCGCGCTGCGCTGGCCACTGCGGAGGACGCCCAGTTGATGCAGCCTTGGTCGCTCAAATCCGGCGAGCAGACATTCTTCACGATGCCGAAGGTGGCTGTGCTGCGCACGTTCGTGTTCAATCATTCGGTGCACCACCGCGGCCAGCTTTCGGTCTACCTGCGCCTCAACGATATCCCCGTGCCGGCCATGTACGGACCGTCGGCCGACGAGCAGAACTTCTAGTGTTGTGTCCAACAAATAACTAGACAGGCGGCCCTGATTCGAGTTATCCTTGAGGCGTGGGTAAGTCGTGTCAGCTTTCCGAAGCGGAGCGGGAGAAACTCCACCAGTGGACCATGGCGCACGGCACTCCACAGCAGGTGGCTCTACGGTGCCGTATCGTTCTGGGCGCCGCTGCAGGCGAGTCCGATGTCACCATTGCGAAGCGCCTTTCGGTGAATCGAAACACGGTGATTCTGTGGCGAAAACGCTTTGGTGACGAAGGGCTGGACGGTCTGTGGGACATCGCTCCCGGCAGGGGACGAAAGCCCGTGATTCGAATCGACAAGATTGCCGCTATCGTGGAGGCCACCCTGCAAACCAAACCGGCGGGGATGACGCGCTGGAGTTGCCGGACCATGGCGCAGAGTCAAGGCGTCAGCAAATCCACTGTCAACAATATCTGGCGCGCCCACAATCTACAGCCCCATCGCACGGAGACCTTTGAGCTTTCGCGCGATCCGAAGTTTCTGGAAAAGATGACCGATGTGGTGGGGCTGTATCTGAATCCCCCGCAACAGGCGATCATACTCTGCGTGGACGAGAAGAGCCAGATTCAGGCCTTGGATCGAACGCAGCCCGGGTTACCCATCAAGAAGGGGCGATGCGGCGCGATGACCCACGATTGCAAACGCAACGGCACGACTACCCTGTTCGCCGCGCTGGACACATTACAGGGCAAAGCCGTCGGCGAATGCCATGAGAGACATCGGCACCAGGAGTTTCTGAGATTCCTGCGTCGACTCAACACCGAATTCCCCGGCGATGTCCCGTTGCATCTGGTCATGGACAATTACGGGACGCACAAGCACACGAAAGTGAGGGCCTGGCTGAAACGGAATCCTCGATTCGTGTCCCACTTCGTACCCACGAGTTCCAGTTGGCTGAATCTCGTCGAGGGGTGGTTCGGCCGCCTGGACAACCAGGCCATCCGCCGCGGCGTCTTTCTCAGCGTAGCCGACCTGAAGGCGTCCATCGGGGCGTTTCTCAAGGCCTGGAACCAAGATCCCAAACCCTTCGTGTGGACCGCGACCGTCGAATCCATCCAGGAAAAACTCAACCGGCGCCGCCGGACCCTGGAGGAGATCCAGCCCGGCTGCACCAGCCCCAAGTCCAGGAGGCGGAAACGATGAGCTGTCTAGTTATTTCGAAGACACTACACTAACGAGGCTCCGCCTCAGACCGACGAGCATGTAGCGTTGGCCCCGACTCCGCTTGCGTGCATGAAATGGAAGGTGTTAAATCACCTCCATGAATGGGACCACCGTAAGGCGATCGCCTGACAGTTGAATGGCCCTGTGGCCCTGGCAGTGGACTCGGCCGGAAAGGTGTACGTCGCGGACACCGAGAATCATGTCATCCGCGTCCTGGTCCCAGGCTCTCCCGGGCAGCACCCGCGCGCCGAGACGGCAAAGTAAGAATTTGGGCAGAAACTGCCCAAAAACAGACCTAAGCCCCTTGTTTCAGTGAGTTTTTGGGCAGACTCTGCCCGAATCGGCCGTCTCGCCTGAAGTGTAGTAGCATACGGGTTCACCGCACGCCCGGAGGCTGATTCCATGGCTACTGCCGCGCCGGCTAAACAGCTACCTTCCAACGCCTACACGCCTCTGGCTCCCGGCGAGGCGTATCAGCCGCCCGTGTCCGCGGCCGAGCGGCTCCCCGAGCTCACGCCGCGCTCGATCGGCTGGGGCGTTTTTCTTTGCGTGGTGTTCACCGTGGCCTCGGCGTACTCCGGGCTGAAGGTGGGGCAAGTGATGGAAGCCGCCATCCCCATTTCCATCCTCGCCATCGGCCTGGCACGCGTCTACCGGCGCCGGTCCAGCGTCCTCGAAAACGTGATCATCACCGGCATCGGCGGCGTGGCCGGATCGGTGGTGGCCGGCGCGGTGTTCACTCTCCCGGCGCTTTACATCCTCAATCTCGCGCCGCATCCGGCGCAGACCATCTGCATCTGCGTGGCCGGCGGCTGTCTGGGCGTGCTGTTCCTGATCCCGCTGCGCCGCTACTTTGTGCGCGACATGCACGGCATGTTCCCGTACCCGGAGGCCACCGCCATCACCGAAGTGCTGGTCACCGGCGAGAAGGGCGGATCGCAGGCCAGGCTGCTGCTCGAGGCCACCGCCATCTCCGGCGTCTACGATTTTCTGGTGACCACCTTCCAGGTGTGGAAGGAATATCTGGATTTTCAATTCGTGCCCGCGCTTCGCATGTTGTCGGAGCGCGCTAAAGTCGCCGTCAGCTTCGATGCCATCGGTTTCATTCTCGGTCTCGGCTACGTGATGGGCCTGCGCAGCTCGATGATTCTGTGCGCCGGCGGCGTGCTCTCCAACCTGGTGCTGGTGCCGCTGGTATGGATGATCGGCCGTGAGCATACCACCGCCGTCTATCCGGCCTCCATCCCCATCGCCCAAATGACGGCCACGCAGATCTTCCGCGGCTATGTGCGATTCGTCGGCGTGGGCGCCATCGCCACGGCGGGCATCTTCGGCATCGTCAAATCCATCCGCATAGTGGCCGGCTCCTTCGGCGTGGCGGCGCGCACATTCAGGGCGGGCGAAACCGCAACCGGCGAGCGCACCGACCGCGACCTGCCGGTGATGACCGTCCTGCTGGGCGTGATCGTGAGCGCAATCGCCGTCGGCGCGCTGCTCGGCACGCTTTCCACCGCGCCTGCGGTGATCCTCATCGGCGTGGTACTGGCGCTGGTGTTTTCCTTCTTCTTCACCAGCGTGGCCGCCAACGCCATCGCCACCACCGCGCGCAATCCGGTTTCCGGCATGACCATGCTCACCATCATTATTTCGTCGATTGTGCTGCTGCGCTTCGGCCTTTCCGGCACCACCGGCATGTTCTTCGTGATGGCGCTGGCCGGCATGGTGTGCACCGCGCTCTCGGTCTCCGGCCAGGCCATCACGGATTTCAAAGTCGGCTACTGGCTCGGCTCCACGCCAGCGGCGCAGGAGAAAGTGAAGTTTCTGGGCGTGCTGGCCGCCTCGGTCGCCGTCGGCCTCACCATCGTGATGCTGGCGCGCGCGTTCCAGTTCGGCGAAGCGGTGCCGGGCGATCCGCGCGTGGTGCTGCCTTCGCCGCAAGCCTCCATCATGAAGGCGCTGGTTCAGGGGTTCATGAGCCGGCAGCCGGTGGCGTACCTTTTATTCGGCGCCGGCGCCGCGGTCGCGGTCTCGATGGAAATGCTCGGCATCCCGGCGCTGATCTTCGCGCTCGGCATGTACCTGCCGCTCGAGCTGAACACCCCGGCGCTGGTCGGCGGTTTCCTGGCCCACCTGGTTTCGAAGCGCGATGCCACCGCCCGTGAACGGGGCGTCGTAATCGCCAGCGGCCTGATGGCGGGCGGCGCGCTGGGCGGCGTGTTCGGCGCGGCATGCCGCCTCATCCCCGGCTTCACCGAAGCCTGGATCCGCACGCCGTTTTATGCGAACGATCTGATTTCGCAGTGCGTGTCCGGCCTCATGTTCCTGGGCCTGTGCGCTTATTTGTGGTTCAGCGCCGTGCGGCGGAAAAAGGAGAATGAAGTATGAGCGCGCCTCTGGAAACACTCGTCGGTAACGCCATTCTGGGCATCGATACGCTTTGGGGCGGCGACGTGATGTGCGCCTCCGGCACAGGCCGGTTCATTGCCGATTCCTGGTTCAGCGACGAACCGCTGCCGCTCGCCTACACCGTCGCCGAAGCTGCGCCGGTTCGGTCAACCGGCGGCGTTTCCGCCAAGACACCCGACGCGGCGGCTATCGACCGCTATCTTGCCCAAGTCGATATTCCCGGCGCGATTGAGGGATTGAAACGCGCTGGCGCGGAGTGCGGCGGCCTGCGCGGCGAGTATCTGGTCGGCCTGGCGCTGTGTTTCGAAGCCATGTGGGACTTGGCAATGGAGATTCTCGGCCGCGGCGCGCCGGTCCCTTATGAACGTTGCGTGGAAGCTTCGACCGGCCGGCCGCCGGAGCCGTCCGATCCGGCGCAAAAGCGCGAGCGAGTGGCGGAGCTGCTTGGTGCTTCGGGCGATCTGCTGGCAGCCGTGGATGCCTGGCGCGCCCGCCATCGCATCTCGATGGCATCCATCCGCCTGCTCGGTGCCGCCGTGATCGGCCACTTCGATCAATTGGCCGCCGCCAACGTCGTCCCTCATTTGCCGCCCGAGTTCGCCACTGTCCCGCGCGCCAACATCGAGTTCCTGCCGATCCAGGATGCCTGGTTCTCCGGCTCGATGAACTATCTCGGCCGCGCCCGCCGCCCGGATGGCGGTCCGGAATATGAGGCCACTTACGAGATCAACGCCTCGCTCGAAACCTCGCTGCCGGAGTTCCTGCAACTGGTGAGTCACGAGGTGGTGCCCGGTCACGTCACCACGTTTGCCTATCTGCAAAATCTCTACGCCCGCGGCGAGGTCGGTTTCGAAGCCACTGTGCTGACGATGAACACCCGCGCCGCCGCGTTGTTCGAAGGCATCGCCAACAACGCCATTCTGATGGCCTACGGCGTTACCGAGGTAGACCAATTACCCGACCCGGATTTGCAAATCGGCGTTTTGCTGGCCCTGCTGCAAGACGATGCCAAGAACCAATCGTCGTTTCTCACTTGGGGTGAAGGCGCCGGGCAGTCTGCCGTCGCCGAGACACTGCGCCGCGATTTCCTGGTATCGCCCGAGCGCGCCGATAAACTCTCCGGCGCCTGGGGCCGTCACCCGCTGCTGGGCCGCATGTATCTCCCCGCTTACCGCGCCGGCACCATGCGTATCGCCGAGTTACGCCGCCGCTATCCCGCCTCGCGCATTCTGCCCGCGCTCTTCGGCGCCAAGGGATTAGTCGATATCACCACGCTGGAGCGGGCGTTGTGAGCGAAGTGGGGCCAGCGAACTTAAGATGAGATCGTGACAGTCGCTTGCCTATGCCACTAGATCTGAAGGAATGGGTGGACCGCGTTTTTGGCGGGGCGTTTCCGTATGACGCCGAGAGAAGTATCCGGCTGGATGAAATCCGCGGATCGGACCAGCCCACGCTGCTGCGGCTGACCGAAGTGTTCGAGAACGCCCCGAC
>DASWZP010000169.1:0-12587 GCA_036404395.1 Bryobacteraceae bacterium
CACCCAGAACGCCGGGCGGAAAGTACTGCTGGGCGGGTAATGCCCCAACTCCGGCAAGCAGTAAGAACAATACCGTGGACAGTCGCATGGCGCTGCTACGATCATGTTGACGTTTCGGCCACGACAGGCGTTGCGGCCACCGAAGCAAATTGTCGACCTTCGGCAGGGAAGAAAGCCGAGACGAATCTCGGCTCAGCAGGCTGGACAGCCCGCGCCACGAATGAGGCGGGCTTCAGCGGGTTTACACTTCCAGCTTCCACGGCGCGCGATAACGGGCCTCGAGATAGGGCAGGGCCTCGGGCTCGCGGACCGTCATCGCCCGGTCATCCCAGGTGAGCGAGAGGCTCCGGCGCATGGAAATGTTGGCCAGCACGCAAGTGAGCGTGGAGCGGACGCAGTTTTCGATGTCGCTGGTGGGGCGCTGGCGAGAGCGGATGCACTCCATGAAGTTGCGCCAGTGGGGAAGGTTCATGGCGGCCAGTTCAGGGCTGCTCTCAACGATTGGCGTCGAGCCGGGACCATTCTTGAAAATCGTGTAACCGCCGCGGTTGACCATCAGCGTAGCTTTGGTTCCGTGGAAGGCCGTCCCATACCCCGAGTTATACAAGGGGAACGGATTCGCGGTGCGGCTTTCATAGGCGCCGATGAAGCCGGGATAACGATACGTGGCTTGCATGGTGTCCGGCGTTTCCGTGTTATCCGTCACGTAGAACCGGCCGCCCTGGGCGGAGATCCCGAGCGGCATAGCCTCATCGAAAGCGAACTGGACGATGTCGAGCAGGTGCACGCCCCAATCGGTCATCTCGCCGCCGGCATAATCCCAGAAATAGCGGAACGTCGAGTAGTGGTCTTGGGCCACGCCCCAACGGTTGGCGTTGAAGGGGCGCGCCTGCGCCGGCCCCAGCCATAGGTCCCAATCGAGAGTCGGTGGAGGATCGCTGTCCGGCGGGTTGCCCCAGCCTTCCTTTTTGGTCGAGTCAGCCTGAAAGGCGCGGCAGAAGGTGATGTCGCCCAGTTCGCCGCTCTTGACGATTTCGCGCGCTTTGCGGAAAAATCCGCCGGAACGCTGCATGGTGCCGCCCTGCACCACGCGCTGGTACTTGCGCGCCGCCTGGATCATCTTCAAGCCTTCCTCGACGTATACACAGGCCGGCTTTTCCACCCAGACATCCTTGCCGGCCTTGCAGGCTTCGACGGCCATATAGGCGTGCCAGTGATCGGGCGCGGCAATGCATACGGCGTCCACCGATTTGTCGCTCAATATTTCGCGAAAGTCGCGAATGGCTTTGACGCCGGGGAAACCGCCGCTGCGCGCCCGTTCCACCGCGGCATCGAGCGCTGGCTGGTAGACATCGCAAATCGCTACGATTTCAAAACCGGGCACGTGCGCGCAGTAGCCGAGGTTGTCGTAGCCCATGCGGCCGACACCGATGAAGGCGATGTTGACCTTGTCGTTGGCGCCTTTCAGGTTCCCGGTGAACAGCGATGCAGTGAGGGCCGCGCCACCGGCCGTTTTCAGAAACGCGCGGCGATCCGCGGATTCGGTTGTCATGCCCTCTGTTGTATCAGGTTTGCGGTCGCCGCACAGCGCCTGAGAAAACGTGAGGGCGAGCCTTGAAATAAAGGCCCGCCCCAGATGCCACGGCGATCAGAACGAGAGGTGCAGATCCAACTGCAGGAAGCGCGGGCTGCCGATGGTGTGCTGGATCATTCCCAAGCTGCCGGTCGGCGGAACAGTTTCGGGCGGCCCGAAGTTGGGGTAGAAATCGACGTCATTATTCGGCGTGTCGAAATTCGGGTGATTAAAGAGGTTGAACGCGTCGAAGCTGAAGCGCAGATTGAAACGCTCGTTCAACTGGAACCGTTTGCCGAGCGATGTATCGATGCGGAAACCGAACGGACCGCGAAACATGTTGCGTCCGCTGGTGCCGAAAACCGATTCGCCGGTGTCGCCGGCCGGGACGCCATCCGTGCCCGGCGCCAGGAACTGGGGCGCAAAGGCGGCCGGATTCAGCACCGGCTGCCCGGCGTTCACCCCGGTGGTTCCCTGCAATTGAGCTTGCTTCGCGCTCACGCCCGGGGCCAGCGGAACAATCGGATTGGTGATTTCATCCTCACTGGAATAGTACAGGCTGGCGATCGAACCCGAGTAATCGTAGACGCTGTACGGCTGGCCGCTCTGCGCCACGGTCTGCGTGCCGATGGTCCAGCCGTTCAAGAGTCCGTTGAGGGCTTTGTTCGATTTGAATTGCTGGATGACCGGCACAGCGTAGGTCAAGTTGATCAGGAACACGTGAGTCTGGTCGAAATCCGACGAACCATATCCCTGCTTGAGATTCAACGTGTCGCCGCCGTTGTAGAAAAGTCCGGCCCCGCTCTGATCGTCAAGACCGTGAGACCAGGTATAACTAGCCGTAAATTGCAGCCCGCTGGACAGCCGTTTGCGGACCTGAAGCTGGAGAGCGTCGTAGTTTGAGACTCCCTCGGCTTTGTAGAGGACCGAATTGGCGCTGTAACCGATGTAAGGAACCCGGATACCCGTGTTACCGCCCTCCAAAGTGTTGACCGGTTCGAGCGGGTTCGCTGCCGTGCTCCCCGAGACGTAGGAGAACCCATAGGAGGAGGTCTGGTTGTTGACCGGATTGGTAGCCGTGGCGATCATAGGTTCGTTAAACGTCACGGGAACCACCTGGTGCTGGCCGTGATTGCCCACGTAGCCCCCGCTCACCAGCCAACTGTTGTTGAGTTGATACTGGAGGTCGACGGTCCAGTT
Source organism: Bryobacteraceae bacterium (assembly GCA_036404395.1). Taxonomy (GTDB): domain Bacteria; phylum Acidobacteriota; class Terriglobia; order Bryobacterales; family Bryobacteraceae; genus Bog-375. The sequence goes on from DASWZP010000169.1 coordinate 2,774, forward strand.
CTCGCTGTACGGCAGTTTGTTGGTGATATCGTAACCGCTGAAAATGAACGGTCCATAAAGATTTCCGGGCGGATTCACTTCCTTGGTGGTGTCGGCGAGATTCGGAAGCTGCGCCAGAAACGCCGCCGGACTGCCCGGAATCGCGGCGCCGGCGGTTGGGAAGGGATTCGCAAAGGTGGAGCTGGAGTTGGCTGTGACCTCACTCACAAAGGGTGGAGACAGTGTGACGCCAAACGGACCACTGAAGCCGCCGCCGGCGCCCGCCGACAGATAGCTGAACAGCTCGCCCCGATCATAATAAAGGCCTGCCCCGGCGCGCACGGTCAGTTTCGGCCTCGGGCTCCAGGCCACGCCGATGCGCGGCGCGAAACCCCACTGCCGCTGGTTCATCAGCGAATCGCTGGCGCCTGCGGTGGCCATAGTAGGATTGTTCCCGGCGATCTCCAACCCGGAGCCGGTGATCGTGTCCGCGGCGGCGTTGTAGGCGTAATCGGCCGCATCAAAGCCGGTCAGACGGCCGTACTTTTCGCTCAGCGGGCCGTCGAGGTCCCAGCGCAGCCCCAGCGTCACGGTCAGGTCGCTGCGAACCTTGAAATTGTCGCTGACGTAAGCTCCGGCCGTATCGGAGCGGTAATACCGGTCGGCCGATCCGATAAACGCCGTCGAATAGGTTCCGGTGCGGACGGTGCCTTTGACGAAGTTGACGAAGCTGCTGAATGCGACGATGTCGCTGTTGGTGTTGTTGTTGATGATGTTGAGCTGGGTATGGTCCCAGTTCGCCCCGAAGCTCAAGGAATGCCGCCCCACCACCCATTGCAGTGTGCTCGCAACCTCCCATTGATTCTGATACATTCCGGCATTGCCAAAACTGGGGTTGGCGCCAAACGTGAACTTGCCCCCAAGACTGTTGTCGGCCTTGGAAAACACGACTTCCGGGAAGGCCGAGCCGCCCGGCAGGTTGACCCCGAAGTCGCTGGGTGTGAAGCCATCGGTGGTCGAGGCATACGCTTCCATGCGCGTGAAGCCGGCGCGCTGTTGCCAGGTGATGGTGGGCGCCAGAACCACGGTATTGTCCAACGATATAACCTGGCTGCCCGACGTCAGGGTTTGCGGGAAACCAAGCGCCTGAGTGACGGCTGCGAACGGAGTGGTGGTCGGATCGTTCTGGATATAATACTTCGCCGCCAGGCGATCCTTATCGCTGATCATGTAGTCGATATTGGCGGAGCCCTGGTTCACCCGCGCCTGCGTATTCGGGCCTATCTGCAAGGCGTCGTAGCCGAGCTGCTTCGCCGTAGCCGGATTGGTGATATTCGGGGTCGGGATCAGATAGGATCCGTTAGGGAGCTTGGCGCCGAGCATTGCCATTGCCACGGGACTGAGCTGAGCCGCGGTCACGGTGGTCGCGTAGTCCGCCTGGATCGCATTAATGATTCCGGTCGCGCTGCGGTCGTTGGTCAGAGAGATCGGAACAATGGCGCCGACGGTGGACGATTGCCCATCCGCGATTCTGACGCCCTGGTAGGAGACGAAATAGAAGATCTTGTCCTTCTTGATCGGCCCGCCCAGGATTCCGCCGAAGGTGTTGCGGTTCAGGAACGGCACCTTGGTGAGAACCGCCGGAGAGGCGTTGTAGAAAAACGGCGCGGCGTTCATGTCGCTGTTCTGGAAATGTTCATACGCTTCGCCGTGCAGGCTGTTGGTGCCCGATTTGGTGATTACGCTGATGTGGGCGCCGCTGTTGGCTCCCTGTGACGCGTCGTACATAGCCGCATTCACGGCGATTTCCTGGATCGTCTCCGGAGCCGGCGTGGGCAGTGCCTGGCCGATCGCGCCGTAGACCGACGTGCTGGTCTGCGACGACCCGCCCACTCCGAAATTCTCGCCCGTGTTCAGGATGAAGCGGTTCTCACCGACTTGGCTGGTGGAATTCCCATTAAAAAGATTGTTCGTATTTACGCCGTTCAGCGAGAAGCTGTTGCTGGTGTCGCGCTGGCCGTTGGCATAGATCGCCTGGTTTCCCAACCCGGTGTTGGAGCCCCCGCCGCCGAGGAAATCGGCATGGACGCCGGGCGTGAGGATCGCCAGTTGGGTAAAGCTCCCGGTTCCCAGCGGCGTGTCCTGGATGGTCAACTGATCGACTACATAGCCGTTGGTGGTGTCCACCTGGTTCATCAGCGGCACCGCCGTCACTTCCACCGTGGTGCTGACCGCGCCCACGCGCAGGCTGCCATCGACGGTCGAGGTGCGATCCCCATTCACCAGCACCTCGGTATGCGTTTCGGTTTCAAACCCTTCTTTGGTGATCGTCAACTTGTAGGTCCCGGCCGGCAGATTCGATGCCAGGTACGAACCGTTGGTTTGCGTCTTGGCGGTAACCGCGAAGTTGGTTGCGATATTGAGCGCCTTCACGGTCGCGCCGGGTACGGCCGCGCCCGAGCCGTCCTTAACCGTGCCGGTAATCGCGCCCAGAGTCTGTTGCGCGCGCAGCGCGGGATAGGCGCCGGCGCAGAGGAACATCGTCCAGCAGACAGCTTTTCTGAGAAAATCGGTCGGTAAACTTTTCATGATTTTTCTCCACGAGACAGAAGCGTTTGACGTACACAGAACCCCTAGGTTATGTTGCCCTTCCCGGCCGAAGCCGGTCCGTGCGCTGGCGGTAGCCAGACGCAATACCCAAACAACGAAACCATGCCCGGAGGATCACAACAGCTTACCCGATCCTCGATTACAACTTCGTGAAACCTCGGATTTTTGGGGCGACCTCAAATCCCCATTTGTGCGAGTATAGCAGGCCCGAAGCGCCTTGGCGGAATCGGAATTGTCCAGCTGGTATTCGTGCGGACGGCTGGCTGAAGGGCGCGCTTGGACGGCTAGTGTTCGAGCGGGCCGGCCTGATTTCCCAGCCGGCGAAGTTGTTGTTCGCGCAGTTGGGCGCGAGCGGTGGCAAGCTGCTTTTCAAGCTTCCGGTTGCGCTCGAGCTCGGCGTCCAGTTGTGCTCGCAGGCCGGCTGCAAGCCGCGCCATTTCTTCGCGATCCTTTTTTGCCTGGGCGAGGTCTTTTGCCTGGGAGGGGTCGGGCTGAACGGGGTTTGACGGCGCGGCAGGCGCAGGCGGTTTTTGACCCAGAAAGCTGGTGACCTGCCGCACCTTGGTTCCGCTGGGCCGATCGAGCATCAGCGTGACATCCACGCGTTCGTTGCGGCGGCCGTACGTGAATACGCCGGAGGCCAGGTGCGGGACATCGAGCGGGACGACCTTGAGCGGCGAATCGCCATCCGCGATTTCCAGGGAGGCGCCGGTGGCTGTGCGCACCGGGATCGAACTCGGGTCCCAGCGAATCTGCAATTGCCCGCCTTCATCCACCGTGTTCAGGGCGGCGGAAGCGGCATTGATTTCGGGGGGCGCCTGGTGTAACAGCGAAGCGGCGGGAGGATACCAAGCGTCGCGCGTGGCATACGCCAAGACACCCGCGGTCAGGACCAATCCCACCGCCAGCACCACCTTCAGCCACGCCCACGAGCGCTCTGGGACGGGCTGGAACATACTCGGGAGCGGTACCTCGGCCGCGGCGGGCCTGGCTTCCGGCGCGGCTTCGGGCACGGAGGCTTGGGATGCTACGGTTGTGCGGGGCGCGGGAGGAGGCGCGGGCTCGGCGCGGATGTCGACGATAGTTCGAGCCGGAGCCGGAGCAAGCGGCGGAGCCTCGGGTTCAGCCTGGATGTTAACGATGGGAGAGGCGGGCGAGGGAGGAGTTTGGGGGCCGGCGTGGACATCGACGATGGGGCCGGCGGATGCGGGCCGGCGCGGCGGTTGCGCCGGCGGCTCCATGGGAACGGCTCGGGGGACCTGCCGCATCGGCACCGGCTCGATCGGGAATTCGCGATAGCTTGCACTGCAATGAATAATGCCACCGGGGCCGCGAAAGAAGAATCCGCCGCGCATCGGTTCGAAGGTGTGCGGCTTGACCACCAGCGCCACCTGCCACGACTCGGGGAAAAAACGGTTGTGGATGGTGAGATCGGTGTCGGAGAGAAGGACGCCGGTCCGCGTGTGGGAATGGTACCAGCCCACTACGCGGGCGCCCGCGGCGCTGGCGGCGCGGATCAATTCCTGCAGCCTGGTTTCGTCGCTCAAGGAGAGCGTGAACGAGGGTCCCAAGGCGTGTTCGCAATCGAGCGCCGCGTAATCGGAGACGGTCAGCCGGCCCTCCTGCCAGGCTCCCAGGAGAATGCCGCCAATTTCGGCGCCGCCGCGCGGCAGCGAAAAGAAAGCGTCCGTCACCGCCAGGCGAATGTCGTCGAGCACGCGGCTGCTGCACTCAATCGAAAAGGGGCACTCCGGCGTCGACCAGGTGACAGTTGCGCGATCCGTCTGGGCTGGCATCCTTTTTACAATTGTAGGCGATTTGGTTTCCGGTACACGATAAATTTCGGAGTCCATCCTGCGCAAGTAACGCCGGCGATCGGTTATCGTCGCCGGTCAACGCGTCGCGCCTCGGCGAGGTCTCAAGCGCGCGCCTCGGCGTCGCGCACGGTACAATGCGGTTTCATGCGGCATCGCTCTCGCCTTCGGAACTGGGTCGAATATGCGCTTGCACTGATGGTATTGAAGTCGCTCCAATGGACGCCGATTGCCGCCGCGGATGCGCTGGGGCGCTACTACGCGCGGCTGCTGGACCGCTGGGTTCCGCACCTGCGGCGCGTGGCGGAGCGGAACCTCGTGCTGGCCATGCCGGAACTCGATGCGGCCGGGCGAAGCGCGATCATCGACGGCGTGTTCCGCTCCATCGCGCGGTTGCTGGTCAGCCTGGCCAGGTTTCCCTCCATCGGGCTCCATAACCTGGACCGCTGGATCCGCATCGAGGGCGCCGAGCACGTCGAGGCCGCCCTGCGCCAGCGCTGCGGTGTGCTGTTCGCCACGGCGCACCTGGGGAATTGGGAGCTGAGCGCGTTCGCGCATGGGCTGGCCTCCGGGCCCATGAGCATCTTGGTTCGGCCGCTCGACAATCCGCTGATCGACCGCCTGGTGGAGCGCCGCCGCGGCCTTTGCGGTAATCGCGTGATTTTCAAGAAGGACTTCGCACGGTCGATTCTGAAAGCGCTCGCCGGCAATGACAAGGTCGGCATCCTGATCGACCAGAACGCGTCGCTCGATTCCGGCGTGTTCGTCGATTTCTTCGGCGTGCCGGCCTGCGCGGGCTCGGGCTTTGCCAAAATCGCCGCGCACAGCGGCGCGGCGGTAATTCCGGCCTATGCGCTATGGGCGGAAGACGAGGGCCGCTACGTTCTGCGGTTCAATCCGCCGGTGGACATCACTGGCGACGCCGCGCGCGATACGGCGGCGCTGCACGCCGGCCTGGAGGCCGCGATCCGCGCCAATCCCGATCAATGGTTGTGGATCCACCGCCGCTGGAAGACCCGCCCGCCCGGAGAGCCGCCGCTGTACGACGAGTAGACCGACCGCGAGCTGTCGACACGCGAATCGCGCCGGGATTTGCCGGGCGCGGGCCTGTTAAAATAGGGAAAGATGTTTAAGCGCTTTATCCTCTGGGACTACGCGCGCGCCAGTTGGCAATATGACGTGATGGTGGGGATCATCCTTACTTTTATCTTCCTCACGCCACGCGACTGGTTTCGCGACCAGCCGCGGATTCCGAGCGCCGCCAGCATCGCGCGGCCGGCGGAAAACGGCGGCAACGTGCTGTTCGTGGATGCCGAAGTGCTTGCCGGCGTGCCCGAGCCGCAGCGTCTCAATCGCCTGCGGGAGTTTCTCAAGACGCAGCCCAGCACGGCGCACGTCAGCGTCACGCGTGTCGAGCCGATTCTGGATTCGGAAGGGGAGCTACAGGGTTACATGGCTTTCGTGCGTCCCTGACGCCAACTCCTCTATGTTTTCATCCAAGCTATTTCCGCCGCGCCATGCCGTGCTTGCCTTATGGATGGCCTTGACTTGCGCAGCCGCGCTGGCGGCCGGCACGGACCAATTACAAGCTACTCTGGACCGCATGGATCGGGCAGCCGCCGGCTTCAAAGGCCTGTCAGCCGATCTCACCCAGGTTTCGCACACTGCCGTGCTGAATATGGACGAGGCATTCACCGGCAGCATGAAGGTGCGCCGTTTCAAGCATGAGCTGGGCGCGGTGGTGGACATTCAGCCGCCCAACGCCAAGAAAGTTCTGCTGACCCGCCACGAGGTAAAAATGTACTACCCGAAGAACAACTCGGTGCAGATCTTCGATCTGGATCGCAAGGACGCCCACCTGATCAATCAGTTTTGGTTGTTGGGCTTCGGCAGCGATTCGGCCGAGCTTCGAAACTCCTACAAACTGGAGCTCGGGGGGCCGGAAACCGTGGCTGGGCAAAAGACCGTGCGCCTGGTGCTAACCCCGAAATCCGCGGACGTGCTGGCGCAATTGACCAAGGTGGAGTTGTGGATCTCCGATACATTGGGCATTGCCGTGCAGCAGAAGTTCTGGGAGCCGGGCGACGATTACATTTTGGCCACGTACAGGAACGTCAAGCTATACCCCAGTCCCCCGGAGTTGAAGTGGGATATCCCCAAGAACGCTAAGCCGGAGAAGTTGAACTAGCGGGCATTGGCAGTGAGCGGCATGAAAACCAGGACCAGCACATACCGGCTTGAGTATCTGGATTGGCTGCGCGGGCTCGGCGCCATCATCATGCTGCAGGGGCATGTGTTCGATTCGTTCCTGAAGCCGGAGCTGCGTCCCGGTGGCGCGTGGGTTCTTTCGCAATTCGCGGGCGGTATGCCGCCGGCCATCTTTCTGTTTCTCACCGGCGTGACGCTGGCATTTCTGATGGATTCGAGCGAGCGCCGCGGCCTGACGCCGGGTGAGCGCGTGTTCGCCGCGTTCCGCCGTTCCGGATACCTGTTTCTTCTGGCGTTCGCCTTCCGCGCGCAGATGTTCCTTTCGGGTTTCCCAGCCGCGTGGACCGATCTGCTCAAGGTGGACATCCTCAACTGCATGGGCTTTTCGATCGCCGTGCTTTCGGTGATGGCCGTGTTCCGCACGCGCCAGCGCGCCGCGGCCGCGGCGGCGGTGGGGCTGGCCATCGTGCTGGCCGGGCCGCTGGTGAGCGCGGCCAATTGGACGCAAGTGCCGCAGGCGTTGGCGAACTACATCGCGCCCAGCCGCGTGGCGTTCGGGTTCTTTCCGTGGGCCGCGCACCTGGCGTTCGGCATCAGCGCTGGCAGCCTGATCCGATCGCTCACGCCGGAAGCGACTGATCGCGCCATGCGCTGGATCGCGGCGGCCGGCGGTTTGACGATCGTGATCGCGCAAGCGTGCGCGGCGGCTTCCCGCTCGATTTACACAACCTCCGATTTCTGGCTCAACAGCCCGGCACAGGTATTGACCAAGGCGAGTGTGACGCTGGTGATGCTGGCGGGCGCCTACTTGTGGACCCGTTACGGCGCGCGGCACGGCGCATGGAGTTGGGTGCGGCAGTTCGGCGTCACTTCATTGCTGGTCTACTGGGTGCACATCGAGCTGGTCTACGGCCGCTGGCTGTGGTTCCTGAAGAACAACCTGACGGTTACCGAAACAGCAGTGACCGCGGTGGGCGTGATTCTGCTGATGCTGGCGATCTCAGTCTTGCGCACCAATTGGGCGCGCGTCCGCGCCGGGCTGGCCGAGATGGGCTGGTGGTATGCTCCGCCGACGCCCGAACGCGTGCCGGGAGACTAAGAAAGGAGTCAGGAGTCAGAAGACAGACGTCAGGAGACGGGAGTCGGAGGTCAGGAGTCAGAAATCGGGCTTCCAATGCGACCGGGTCTTCGACGTGTGATGTCGCAATCCATGCGGCGTACCGTTCCTTCTGGTCGCGGCTGCGATCGGAGCTTTTGACTCCTGACTCCTGACTTCCTGTCGCTAGCCTCACCGCCGCAACAAATTCCGCAGAATGAAAAGCACGTTAGCCGGGCGCTCGGCCAGGCGGCGCATGTAGTAGGGATACCAGGCCTTGCCGAACGGCACGTAGAGGCGCAGCCGGTAGCCTTCCGCCACCAGTTGCCTTTGCAGGTCGCGGCGTATGCCGTAAAGCATCTGGAATTCGAAGTTCTCGCGCGGCACGTTCCTGGCCGCGGCGAAGGCCTTGGCTTCGGCGATCATCCTTTCGTCGTGCGTGGCGATGGCGGGGTAGTTACCCCGCTCGAGCAGGATCTTCATCAGCGTCACATAGTTCCGGTCCACATCTGCTTTGCGCGGGAAAGCCACGCTGGCCGATTCCAAATAAGCGCCCTTGCACAGGCGCACGCGAATGCCGAGGTCGCATAGATTCTCCACGTCACCCTGCGCGCGGTACAGGTACGATTGGACCACCGTGCCCACCGCCTGGTAGCGGGCGTACAGGTCGGTCACCAGGCTCAGGGTGCGATCCACATAGCCGCTCGATTCCATGTCGACACGCACGAAACCGCCGAGCTGTGCGGCGCGCCGCACCAACCGCTCGACGTTGGCGCGGCATGCGTCGCCCGAAAGATCCAAGCCGAACTGCGTCAACTTGAGCGACACGTTTCGCTCGGCGCCGGACTGCTCGATGGTCTCGATCGCGCGCAGGTATTCATCGCGTGCCGCGGCGGCCTCGTCGAGCGAGTTGACGCTTTCCCCCAGTCGATCGAGCGTGAGAGCGATGCCCTCCGCCTTCAGCCGCCGGCCGACCGCCAGCGCGTCATCGAGCATCTCTCCGGCCACGAAGCGGGAGGCGAGTCGTCTGGCGGCCGACGAAGTCTCCAGCCAGCTTCGCAGCCAGGCCAGCCGCGACAGAAACAGGAAGACAGGGCGCACGACCAACAGGCTACCACCCGGCGAAGGCCGGCAACGTGAGTGGGAGGCAGTGCTAAAATCACGGTTTGGAAACCGCGGACGAGCCCGACTTGAAGCCTGGGGAATTGCGCTGTCCCCGGTGTTTCAGCAAAGATGTTGTTCCTTCCAAGCCTCGCGGATTGGCCGATGCGCTGATGGTCCGATTCGGCCGCGTTCCCCGGCACTGCCGTTACTGCGGCAAGCGCTTTTATGCGCTGCCGACGGCGCCCAAGGCGGCGCCATGCGAGCCGTCGTAGGACACCTAGTACAACTCGATAACGCGGAGTTAACTCAAGTCTCGCCTGCTCTTACCGAAGAGTAAATTGTCAGGCTGCTCACGTGTTCGGCCGTGGAATCGGTTGGGATGGCCAACCTATTCGCTGGATGCCGGGGCGGCCGCCAACCATGCTTGCGCCGGCGTTCGCGTGACGCGGCCGGCGCGGTCTCCGAAGTGGCGGCGCACAATTTCCCGCTTCGATGAAGAGTGCTACGTTGAAGGCATGGAAACCATGGAGACGTTTGGGCGCTTCAAACGTCTCCTGGCCGGCGCTATCCTATTTCCCGCCGTCGCGCTGGCCACCGATTGCCGCTTCACCCTCGTTGACCAGTCCAACTGGGATGCCAACACCGGGTTCTATATGGACCTGGAAAACAGCCCAACCGGATCGTCGACTTACTGCCAGTTACCCAATATGACCATCGCGGTGGGAGTTGCCGACGGCACCACCTGGCGATTCATCGTTGCCCATCCCGCTTGGACAGTGGGTCACGACTACACGGCTAAGGCCGTGGTCACACCGGCTTACTTCGAGCTGTATCTGGACGGGCAGCTCCTGGGCCAGGTCGCGGGCGGATTCGCCGGTCTGCCTAACCAGGACTTGCTGCTGGATACGGTGCCCTCCTGGGCGGATGGCCTCGGCAATTATCTGGCTTCGCAAAGCTCGATCGATGCGGAATCGAGCGGCGGAGCCACGGCATCGGCTACTTT